>JALWOO010000712.1 GCA_027083485.1 Amylibacter sp.
CGGGCGGGGATGGGGGTAGGCGGGCATGGTCAGCAGGTCGGCCCCGATGTCGGACACATAATTCAACAGGATCGTGTCAATCGACAGGTCGGGAATGGTTTGCATGTCAACCTTGGCCGTAATCCCGTGCTGTTTCAGGTGGGAGACAAGGTTATCACCCATGGAGCCGCCGTACTCCTCGCCGCGCTGTTTGGGGTTCACCACCAGAACGGTGACTTCGCCACGTCCGCGCAACAGGGGAATGGCATCGTTCACCGCGCGCACGGATTTCTTGTCGCCATTCCATGCGATCACAGCCTTGCGGACCTTGTGTTTATGCACACCGATATAGGGCACCATGTAAACCGGGCGGCCCGATTGGTGCAGCACGCCATTCATCAGAGCCTCGTGGAAGGATTTGCCGCGTTTGTCCGGATTGGGTTGTCCGACAAAGGTCAGATCCGCATGGCGGGCATAAAACGCCAGCATTTCAGGGGCTTTGGAAGCCGGGCAGGCGACGGTTTTCACCCGATACTGGATGCCGGCAGCTTTTGCTTTGGCGGTGAACTGGTCGACGGCCTCTTGCGCGGCTTGCTTGACGATTTCCTGTTGCTGCTCATTCAGGGCGGCGGGGAAATCAATGCCGATATAGGTGGAAATCGTAGATTCCAATGCCAGCGCAATGCCGGTTAGACGGGCCTCTTGCCGTTTGGCAAGGGCGATTGCCGCATCAATGCGCTGTTCGCAAATGTCGCTGTTGTCCAGATGGACCAAAAGATCTTTGTAAGACATGGGTGAGTCTCCTGCTAGGGGTTCCACAAGGGGATTAACGCGACAGAACCGGTGTAGATATGATTTTGGTCAAGTTTAGGCAGAAAAATATGCAAATGTATACGGGGGAAGGTTGCTGCCGACACAAGAAAACGCCCCCTTTGATTTCTCAAAGGGGGCGTTTGTTATTGCTGTTAAGCGTTAGCGGATGTTGCCGTTTTTGCAAAGAGTTTAGCCTTGCGGCTAAACTCTTTCCTTCTCGTGCAATGGCCTGACGGCCAAAGCACTGTCAGGAGAGTCGTTTTGGCCTGCGGCCAAAGCCGACTCTTACATCATGCCGCCCATGCCGCCCATTCCGCCCATGTCAGGCATACCGGCAGCGGCTGCGCCTTCTTTGGCCGGTTTGTCAGCGATCATGGCTTCGGTGGTGATCAGCAGGCCGGCGATGGAGGCCGCGTCTTCCAGAGCGGTACGAACCACTTTGGCAGGGTCGATCACGCCGAAGTCGAACATGTTGCCATATTCTTCGGTTTGTGCGTTGAAGCCAAAGCTGTTGTCGTCGCTTTCGCGAACCTTGCCGGCAACAACCGCGCCGTCAACACCGGCGTTTTCCGCGATTTGACGCAGAGGTGCTTCGAGTGCGCGGCGCACGATGGCGATACCGGCGGTCTGGTCAGCGTTGTCGCCTTCCATACCTTCGAGCTTCTTGCCACCCTGAACCAGAGCAACACCACCACCCACAACAACACCTTCCTGAACAGCGGCACGTGTCGCATTCAGGGCATCGTCTACGCGGTCTTTGCGCTCTTTCACTTCGACTTCTGTGCTACCGCCAACGCGGATCACAGCAACACCACCGGCCAGTTTGGCCAGACGCTCTTGCAGTTTTTCGCGGTCGTATTCGGAAGAAGTTTCTTCGATCTGTGCGCGGATCTGGGCAACACGTGCTTCGATCTCTGCTTTTTCGCCATTGCCGTCAACGATGGTTGTTTCGTCTTTGGTGATGGAAACTTTCTTCGCGGTTCCCAGCATTTCCATGCCAACGTTTTCAAGCTTCATGCCGAGGTCTTCGGAAATCACCTGACCACCGGTCAGAATGGCGATGTCCTGCAACATGGCTTTGCGGCGATCGCCGAAACCGGGTGCTTTCACAGCAGCGATTTTCAGGCCGCCGCGCAGTTTGTTCACAACCAGAGTTGCCAGCGCTTCGCCGTCAACGTCTTCGGCAATGATCAGCAGAGGCTTGCCGGACTGGATCACGGTTTCCAGCAGCGGAACCATTGGCTGCAGCGAAGAAAGCTTCTTCTCGTGCAACAGGATCAGGCAGTCTTCCAGCTCTGTTGTCATTTTTTCAGGGTTGGTTACGAAGTAAGGGGACAGGTAACCGCGGTCAAACTGCATGCCTTCAACAACATCGGTTTCTGTTTCCAGACCTTTGTTTTCTTCAACGGTGATCACACCTTCGTTGCCAACGCGCTGCATCGCGTCTGCAATTTGCTGACCGATTTCGGATTCGCCATTGGCAGAGATGGTGCCAACCTGTGCAACTTCGTCGCTGTCTTTTACTTCGCGGGAAGCGGCTTTGATGCTTTCCACAACAGTCGAAACAGCGGTGTCGATGCCGCGCTTCAGGTCCATCGGGTTCATGCCGGCAGCAACCGATTTCAGACCTTCGCGAACAATCGCCTGGGCCAGAACGGTCGCCGTAGTGGTGCCGTCGCCTGCGGTGTCATTGGTACGGGAAGCAACTTCCTTTACCATCTGGGCACCCATGTTTTCAAACTTGCCTTCAAGTTCGATTTCCTTGGCAACCGAAACACCGTCTTTGGTGATGCGTGGTGCGCCAAAGGATTTGTCGATCACAACGTTACGGCCTTTGGGACCGAGCGTTACTTTCACAGCGTTGGCCAGAATGTTCACACCGTCCAGCATCTGGTTACGGGCGTCTGTGCCGAATTTTACGTCTTTTGCAGCCATTGTAGCTTGCTCCTTGTCGTAAGGTTAATTTCTTAGGAAAGAAGGCCGAGAATGTCGGATTCTTTCATCATCAACAGTTCTTCGCCGTCAACGGTTACTTCTGTACCGGACCATTTGCCGAACAGAACGCGATCGCCGGCTTTGACTGCCATAGGGATCAGTTCACCGCTGTCTTTGCGGGCGCCTTCGCCGCAAGCAACAACTTCGCCTTCGGCTGGCTTTTCTTTGGCGGAATCCGGAATGATCAGGCCGCCAGAGGTTTTTTCGTCGCCTTCTGTGCGGCGAACCAGTACACGGTCGTGCAAAGGTGTCAGTGCCATGGAGATTTCTCCCTAACTCTATAAAATATCTAAGGTGGCCGGGTCTCAAGTGTTAGCACTCGCCACCGTTGAGTGCTAACAGCAGGATAGGTAGGCAACCTGTGGTGCAGAGTCAAGGCAATGAACCGGAGTTTATAAATTTTTGCGAAAAATTCCCGACGCAGGTTCTGAGCTATAAGACCAGTCTGGCAAATGTGCGACTACGCGAAGAAACCAGAAAAAAGAAACGGCCCTCGGTGAGCCGGTTTTTCCCGATGCCGAATAGCGGGCCATTGTGCGGGCCGGACGGGAAAACGGTGTTGCCAAAAAGGGCCCGCATAAACAGTCCCCTAAAACGATCCGGAATTTTCTGTCAGCGCCCTAGGTGGC
>JALWOO010000713.1:0-636 GCA_027083485.1 Amylibacter sp.
TCTTTACCCAGTGCGTCCATAGTTGCACGGATCATGTTGTACGGGTTTTGCGACCCGATGGATTTGGCAACAACATCCTGCACGCCGAGCATTTCGAACACGGCACGCATTGGACCACCGGCAATAATACCGGTACCTTGCGGGGCTGTGCGCATCACGACCTTACCGGCACCGTGGCGCCCGTTCATGTCATGGTGCAATGTGCGGCCTTCGCGCAGGGGAACCCGCACGATTTTGCGCTTTGCAGCTTCTGTTGCCTTGCGGATCGCTTCGGGTACTTCTTTGGCTTTACCTTTGCCAAAGCCGACGCGGCCCTTTTGGTCACCCACAACAACCAGTGCCGCAAAACCAAAGCGTTTACCGCCTTTAACAGTTTTGGACACGCGATTGATCGCTACCAGACGATCTGCAAATTCTGGAGTCTCGTCACGATCGCGACGTTTACCCCGGCGGTTATCTTCTCTAGCCATTCCGGTATCTCCTAGAATTTCAGGCCGCCCTCACGGGCAGCGTCTGCGAGGGCTTTGACTTTGCCGTGGAAGAGAAAGCCGCCACGATCAAAGTAGCATTCTTCAACGCCAGCTTTTTTCGCACGTTCGGCAATCGCTGCACCAACTTTGGCAGAGGCCTCGATGT
>JALWOO010000713.1:646-3412 GCA_027083485.1 Amylibacter sp.
AACGATGCACGCTCAGACGCAGGCGGTCGCCCACAACTTTACGCATTTTGTTCCGGTTGCGCATACGACGCTTAAGGAACAGTGCTCTTCTAGTAGTAGCCATAACTTGTGCTCCTTATTTCTTCTTACCTTCCTTGCGGAAGATATATTCGTCGACGTATTTGATACCCTTGCCTTTGTAAGGCTCCGGTTTACGCCATGCGCGAATGTTTGCTGCAATCTGACCAACCCGCTGGGAGTCGATACCTTCGACGATGATCGAGGTGTTCTTCGGGGTGGTAACAGTCACATCCGAAGGCATTTCGATATTCACGTCGTGCGACAGGCCCAGAGTCAGGTTCAAAACATTGCCCTGCATCTTGGCACGATAACCAACACCGTTGATTTCCAGCTCTTTTTTGAAGCCTTCCGTCACACCCTTAACACAGTTGGCGATCTGGGTGCGCGACATACCCCACTGCTGACGTGCCCGTTTGGACATGCCACGTGGTGTAATCACGATCTTGTTGTCTTCGACTGTGATGGTCACATCGTCGGTGCCTTTAAAGGAGAGAACTCCCTTTGGGCCTTTTACTTCTACGGTCTGGCCCGAGACGGACGCGCTAACGCCGCCAGGAAGCTCGACCGGTTTTTTACCAATACGAGACATGAGGCCCCCCTAGAAGATTGTGCACAGCACTTCACCGCCAACATTGGCAGCACGTGCTTGTGCATCAGACATAACACCTTGCGGTGTCGAGACAATTGCGATGCCGAGGCCCTGACGAACCGACGGGATGTCCTTGACGCCGGAATAAACGCGGCGACCCGGGGTAGATACCCGTTTCAGTTCCTTGATCACGCCTTCACCGTCGAAGTATTTCAAAGAAATCTCCAACTCTGGATGACCGTCTTTGCCTGTGCCGGATTCGTAACCGCGGATATAGCCTTCGTTCTGAAGAACGTCGAGCACCCAACCACGCAGTTTCGATGCTGGTGTTTTCACTGTGGATTTGCCACGCATTTGCGCGTTGCGGATCCGTGTGAGCATATCACCGAGAGGATCGTTCATTTGTATTCCTCCTTACCAGCTCGACTTGACCATGCCCGGGATCATACCGTCCGACGCCATCAGGCGCAGAGCGATACGGGACATTTTCAGTTTACGATAATAACCTTTTGGACGACCGGTGATTTCGCAACGGTTGTGCAAACGGGTCGCCGAAGAATTGCGCGGCAGCTCGGCCAGTTTCAAACGGGCCTTGAAGCGCTCCTCCATCGGAAGGTCGGTATTAGCCGCGATTTCCTTAAGCGCAGCACGCTTGGCAGCATATTTTGCCACCAGCTTCTGACGCTTGAGTTCGCGTTGGATCATTGCAGCTTTTGCCATGAAATAATCTCCTCTAGCGATCAGCTTGTGAATGGCATGTTGAAATGCTTCAACAGGCTTTTCGCTTCTGCGTCTGTGCTCGCGTTGGTACAGATCGCAATGTCCATGCCCCACATGACATCAACTTTATCATAGTCGATTTCAGGAAACACGATGTGCTCTTTCAGGCCCATGGCATAGTTGCCACGCCCGTCAAAACTCTTGTCCGAAATGCCGCGGAAGTCACGAATACGTGGCATCGCGATGGTGATCAGCCGGTCCAGGAAATCGTACATCTGATCGCCGCGCAGCGTGACTTTCACGCCCAGAGGCATGCCTTCACGAACACGGAAACCGGCGATGGATTTCTTGGCTTTGGTAATCACCGGCTGCTGACCGGCAATCGCGGCCATATCAGCAACAGCAGAGCGGATTTTTTTGGAGTCGTTCACGGCTTCGCCAACACCCATATTCAGCACGATTTTCTCGAGCTTGGGAATTTGCATGTCGTTCTTGTAGCCGAACTCTTCTTTCATCGCAGAGCGGATTGTGTCCGCATACTGTGATTTCAGGCGTGGTGTATAATCAGCCATTGATTACTTCCCCCGACTTTTTGGCGAAACGCACTTTTTTGCCGTCAACCACTTTGAAACCAACGCGTGTTGCGCCGCCTTCTTTGGGATCAACCAGTGCAAGATTGCTCAGTTGGATCGGCATCTCGGTTGGGATACGACCACCCTGGGATTGCTGGGTTTGGGCCTGGTGACGGATGGCAATATTCACACCCTGTACCTTGGCTTTGCCGGCAGACGGATCGACGGACAGGATTTCACCCTGCTTGCCCTTGTCTTTGCCGGCCAGCACGATGACCTTGTCACCTTTGCGCAGTTTAGCAGCCATTACAGCACCTCCGGCGCAAGCGAGATGATTTTCATGAAGTTCTTGGCACGAAGCTCACGAACAACAGGGCCAAAGATACGCGTACCTACAGGCTCACCAGCGGTGTTAAGGATAACTGCAGCATTGCGGTCAAACCGGATTGCTGTGCCGTCTTCGCGACGGACTTCTTTGGCGGTACGTACAACCACTGCCTTGCGAACATCACCTTTTTTCACGCGACCGCGTGGAATGGCTTCTTTCACAGAAACAACGATAATATCCCCAACCGACGCATAACGTCGTTTGGAACCGCCCAGAACCTTGATGCACTGAACACGGCGCGCGCCGCTATTGTCAGCAACATCCAGATTTGTCTGCATCTGGATCATGGATTATCTCCCGACCTGTGGGGACCTAATGCAGTCAGGCCCCACGGTTTCGATTAAACTGGCGTTCTAATCAGTTAGAACAGTCCAGCGTTTGGTCTTCGAAATCGGCGCGCATTCCTGAATGCGGACTTGATCGCCAACTTTGAATTG
>JALWOO010000714.1 GCA_027083485.1 Amylibacter sp.
GCCTTGCACCGGATGCAGACCATTCTCGTTTCCGACAGCCTTGGCCCGCAATTGCAACACCGCGTCGATACGATCCTGCCTGTCGCCCGTGGCCGCGTCAACGGCATGAGCATGCACACCGCCACGCTGGCGCTGATCGAGGCGTTCATTGTGGGTGTGGCCACCTGCCAGCCCCGGGAAAGCCTTGCCAATCTGGAAGAGCTGAACCGCCTCCGGCTTGCCTTGCGAAAACCCTAGGGCGTAGACCCATAAATCCTGCGTCACTGGTTTGCCTGATTTTCTTCGTGGTTAGGCGCAATGACGCAGGAAATATGAATATTTTCAAGGCATTGCAACGCAGCCACGGGGTAAATCAGGCAAATCCTTCGGACGGAATTGTCGCTTCATCTCAAAGGCATGCTGCCCTTGCAAATAGCCGGCTATGTGCGGCGGGCACCATGCCATTGATATTTCGCGACAATTTCGCCAGTGACGCAGGCTTTATGAGTCTACGCCCTAATCCAATTCCTCCGAGCGGATCATCGGGAAAAATTCTCCATCGGACCACACCCCGAACCAGTTTTCCCCGTCCACCACATGATGCGCGCCCTTCTCCACCAGCCGGTAAAAGCTCTTGCGGTCGATCAGCGCCTCCAGATTGGCGCGGATCAGGATATAGGGGGACGGCTCGCCGGTTTCGGGGTTTTGCACCACCCGGATCGGATGGTCCGGGCCGGCAATGGCGGTGTCCTCGACATTGGTGGTGAAGGTCAGCACCTGATCGCGTCCGCTGCCCTGCGCGTCAAAATCCACAGCCACAAAAGGCGCGTCATCCACGGTGATTCCGACCTTTTCCACCGGTGTCACCAGAAAATAATCGTCCCCGTCGCGCCGGATGATCGAGGAAAACAGCTTCACCAGCGGTTTACGGCCAATCGGCGTGCCCAGATAAAACCACGTGCCATCCCGCGCGATCCGCATGTCCAGATCGCCGCAAAACGGCGGATTCCACAGATGCACCGGCGGTGGCCCCTTTTTCGCGGCCTTTTGCGCGGCTGCGGCGATCCCGTCGGCGCTGGGCTTCACGGTTTTTTGTGGTTCTGTGCTATTTGGCATTTGTCCTTGGGGGGCTAATTGGTCTTTAATAGGGCAAGAGCGGTCCTGCTCTTGCAAGGAAAGGTATTGGACATGTCCGAGAATGCAAGCGAATTGGCAGATTTGATTGAAAATACGGCTGATCGCCTGATGCAGGCACGTCATGGCATTGCCAAGCGGATCATCGGGCAGGACGAGGTTGTCGAACTTTCCCTTGTGGCGCTGCTTTGCGGGGGGCATGCGCTGCTGGTGGGGGCACCCGGCCTTGCCAAAACCCGATTGGTGGATACGCTGGGCACCGTGTTCGGCATGGATACCAACCGCGTGCAGTTCACGCCGGACCTGATGCCGGCGGATATTATCGGCTCCGAAGTGCTGGAAACCGCCGCAGACGGCAGCCGCGCCTTTCGTTTTGTCAAGGGACCGGTGTTCAGCCAGCTTCTGATGGCCGACGAAATCAACCGCGCCAGCCCGCGCACCCAGTCGGCGCTGTTGCAGGCGATGCAGGAACGTCAGGTTTCAATCGCGGGTCAGGAATATGATTTGCCTGCGCCATTTCATGTGCTGGCCACCCAGAACCCGATTGAACAGGAAGGCACCTATCCCCTGCCGGAAGCACAGCTCGACCGATTCATTTTGCAAATTGATGTGGGCTATCCGGACCGCGATACCGAACGCGATATTCTGCTGGCCACCACGGGGGCCACGGACGCACTGGCGGAACAGGTGTTTACGCCGGAACAATTGATGGCGGCACAGGATGCGGTGCGCCGCATGCCCGTTGGCGAAGCCGTGGTCGAGGCGATCCTCGATCTGGTGCGCATGGCCCGCCCCGAAGACGATACCGCGCCGGATTTCGTGCGCGATGCGGTCAGCTGGGGGCCGGGGCCGCGTGCGGCACAGGCGTTTATGCTGGCCACACGTGCCCGCGCGCTGGTGCAGGGGCGGTTTGCGCCTTCTGTGGATGACGTGCTGGCGCTGGCGCATCCGGTGCTGATCCACCGTATGGCGCTGGGCTTTGCGGCGCGGGCGCGCGGCGAAGACCTGACCGGTCTGATTGGACGGCTGGCGGATATGGCCGGCGGTCGCGAGGCCGCTGCGTGAACCAGCCCACCCCGATAACGCCGGACCACCTGCGCCACGATGCGGAAACGCTGGCGGCGGGATTTCCCGATTTGCTGGCCCATGCACAGCAACTGGCGGCAACGATGTCGCTGGGCAATCACGGGCGGCGGCGGCACGGGCCGGGGGATGAGTTCTGGCAATACCGTGCAGCGGTGGCGGGCGACCACATGCGCGACATTGACTGGCGCCGCTCTGCGCGCTCCGATCAGCAATTCGTGCGCCAGATGGAATGGCAGAACCTGCAATCGGTACATCTGTGGATCGATAGCGCGGCAGCGATGGATTATGCCAGTTCGGCCAAACTGGAAACCAAAGCCGCGCGCGCGCGGGTTTTGGGGCTGGCCACGGCGATTTTGCTGGCCAAGGCAGGGGAGAGTTTCGGCCTGATGCAGGATCCCGAACCACCCCGCCACGGGCAAGGGCAGGTCACCAAAATGGCGGTGCGGCTGGCAACGATGCAGGGTGCTGATGAATACGGTCTGCCGCCGCAAAAACACATGGCACAGGGCAACCGTGCCCTGTTCATTTCCGATTTTCTGGGCGATTGGGACGCTTTGGTAGAGGCGCTCTCGCGGGCTGCCGATCAAAAGGTCGAAGGCTGCCTGTTGCAAATCCTCGATCCGGCAGAGGAAGACTTCCCCTTTGACGGGCGTACGATTTTTCAATCCATGCAAGGCGGCATGCAGTTTGAAACCCGCCGCGCGCGGGCCTTGCGCGATGATTATCTGGCGCGGATGACGGAACGCAAGGCGGCGCTGGGTGATCTGGCGGCGCGCACCGGCTGGCAATATACCTGCCATCACACCAATGAACCGGCGCAAGCGGCACTCATGTGGACTTTCAACGCTTTGGCAGGGCCTGCACGATGAATTTTTTCGGGACGACTATGTTTGGCTCTATCGGGTTTTTGTCGCCTTGGCTGCTGTTGCCGCTGCTGGGCCTGCCGTTTTTGTGGTTGCTGCTGCGTGTGGCCCCGCCTGCGCCTTTGCGGCGGCGGTTTCCGGCGGTGATGTTGCTGCTGGGGCTGAAGGATCGCGAAAACACGCCGGAGCGCACGCCGTGGTGGCTGTTGTTGCTGCGCATGCTGGCGATTGCTGCAGCGATTGTGGCTTTTGCGCAACCGGTGCTGAACCTGACGGATCGCGTGGCGGGCAAAGGGCCGCTGGTAATTGCGCTGGACGGGTCCTGGGCCACGATTTTCAC
>JALWOO010000715.1 GCA_027083485.1 Amylibacter sp.
CCGCCAAAGTGCTCCCTTTGGAGAAGGCCAGCGGAACGCAGGTTGTTTCAACCCAAAGGCCGGCAGTACGGCCCGCGCAAAAGCCTGCAGCACAGTCCTCCGCAAAACTTGCAGAAGTGCCGGCCACGAAAACGGTTGCAGCGGAAACCATTGCTAAAGAAAAAGTAGCCCCTACACCTGTTGTCGAAGAACAGGTTTCGCAGCAAACTGCTGTCGCGGTAGGCGGAACCGACGCCACGTCGACGCCTGTGCAGATACCTGCGGAGAATACCGTTTCCGATCCGCAAGCCGCTGTAACAGAGGATACGCAAACCGCTGTAACAGAGCAGGAACAGGCCGCACCGGAACAAGTGGCCGTTGTCGAGCCGGTTGCCGAACCTTTGGCCGCCCCCAAGGCCGAATCCGAAGCTGAATCCATTGCCACCCCCCAAAAAGCCGAATCCAAAGAGGCCCCGCAGGAAACAATTACCGCTCCGGCTCCTGATGTATTCGACAATCCGGCGCGTCCGGTGCTGGATCTGGTGCGTGTGGATGCTCAGGGCGGTGCCGTTGTGGCCGGCACGGCCCAGCCCGGTGCGACCGTGCGTATTCGTCTGGGCGGGGAAACCTTGCAATCTGTTCAGGCAGATGCAAACGGGTCTTTTGTGGCTTTGCTGGATTTGCCTACAAGCGCTGCGCCGCGTCCCTTGGTACTGGAAGGGGTCAACGGAGGCGAGGCCGTGCCATCGGCGGAATCGGTGCTGGTTATGCCCTTTGCCAATGACAGCAAAGCCGCCCCTAAACTGGTATTGGCCAGCGCCAAAGGCGTCAGTATCCTGCAAGACGGTGCCGCAAAAGAACCGCTGCCGGAAATCACAACCACCCCCGCGCCGGTTGTGGCAGAGGTGCAGGCCACCGAATTACCCGCTCCGGTACCGGTTTCGCCATCAGTGGCCGGTGCCTTGCCGCTATCGCTGGACACCATCGCCTATGACAAAACCGGTGATGTGGTTTTGGCAGGGCGCGGGCAATCCGACCAATTCGTGCGCGTGTATCTGAACAACAAACCCATTCAGACCGAAACCGTGCGCAGTGACGGACAATGGCAAGTGGTTTTGCCCGAGGTCAAAGAAGGTGTGCATACGTTGCGTGTTGACGCAACCAATGCCAAGGGCAAGGTTTCTGCCCGTGTCGAAAGCCCGTTTAAACGAGAAACCCCCGAGGTTCTCGCCACTGCGGCTCTGAGCAGTGTCACCGTACAGCCGGGGCATACCCTTTGGGCTTTGGCAGAGGGCAAATACGGGTCCGGTGTGAAATATGTGCAGATATTTGAGGCCAATCGGGACCGTATTCGCGATCCGGATCTGATTTATCCCGGTCAGGTGTTCAAGCTGCCAGAGTAGTCTCTGGGCCTGCACCCTAGGAGACGACCGGTTTAAAACCGTCGATCAGGCTGCTGATCAGGCGCGTCCCTTCGGCCTGCAGATCAAAGGACTTGTTTTCCAATGACCAGCGCATGGCAATCCCCTGAATTGTAGCCAGAACCAATGCTGCTGCATCCTCTGGCGCAACGCGCGGTGTGATGTCGCCGTTGTCACGGGCTTTGGCAAACAGGCCAGCGAAATTTTCACGGCGCGACTGCATCAGTTTTTCAAAATGCTGGCGCAATTGATCGTTTTCAACATGCAATTCGCGAGAAAACAAAATTGCCGGAATCGCCGGTGTCCGTGCGATGCTGCCCAAATGATCAAACACCAGATCCCGCAGGCATTCGAGTGGATTTTCAACTTGAGGGTCGGTCTTTTCCTTGGATAAAGCCTTGGCAATATGCTCCCCAACTGCTAGCCAAATATCCGATTTTGTTGCGAAATGGCGGAAAATGGCGGGTTGTGTAAGCCCGACCGCATCCGCCAGATGCTGTGTTGTTATCCGGTCTGGCCCGACATCTCCTGCAAGGCGGATTGCTGCCATTACAATTTCACGTTTGCGATCTTCTGCGCTTTTGCGAATTCGGGTCATCGGGCCTCTGACTAGTTGTTTTTTCTACCTTCAACATCAAAACGATAGCTGGCGTGGCAGGTGGTGCAATTAAGCATAAGATTGCCAAGGTCCGCAACCAGTTCTGTCGGATTTTCCGTGACACTGGCCGCTTGGGCGATGTCGTCAAATGCCTGATGGGTTGCGAACCCCATTTTCTTGAGTTCAACCGGCAATTTTGCCATGAAGGCAGGGTTTTCGGTTTTCACCAGGCTCATACCGACAGCACTGGCCGATTTTGTGATCGTGTCCATGTCGTTCTCGGCGATGGCTTCGGTAATTGTTTGTACGGTTTCAAGGAATGTGCGCATTTCGCCCAGAACCCTGACCCGCTCGGCCGGAGTCAGCAGAACCGCCGAGCGCCCGTCCGCGCGTGCGTGGGTTTTGCCGCCTTTCACAAAGACAAACCCGGCTGCAAGAATAACCAGCAATAACAGGGTGCTGATACCCCAACATAATTTACAGCTTTTGTTCATTTTGTTTCCCTATCATTTTCGGTGATAAGTCGATAACTAACCAGGAGGAGCCGGACTGTCAATAATCTTGCTTCCGTGCATTCCGGGGCGCTATTGGATTTGCTTTACTCAACTTCAAACCGATAGGAGCCATGGCAGGCTGTGCAAATCAGCATGATATCCGCCAATTCGGCCACAATTTCGAGAGGTTCGTCTGATACACTGGCCGATAAGGACAGTTCATCAAAACTGATATGTGTCGTGGCTGCCATTTCACTGAAACTGGCGGGGAATTTTTTTAATAGTGCAGGGGGCGTTGTCCGGGCCAGCTTCATACCAACAGCCGCAGCCGTTTGCGAGACGGTTTCCATGTCGTTCTCTGTGGCTGCAGCACTGATTTCCTGAACAGTATCCAAAAAATGCCGCATCTCTGCCAGCAGAGCTACACGTTCGGCGGCTGTGACGAAAATCGGGGTGCGCAGGTCCTGGCTGTTTCCCTGTGATGCGCTGGCGATGCTCGTTGCAAGTGCCAAAGAGAACAGCAGGGTGTTTAGGTTGAGATTTTTCTTCTGGCTGGTTTTCATTGTTATCCCCGTTTAAGTTATAAATTACTAACTAACTTCAAGTCGCCCGCCTGTCAACATTCGTGTAATCTGCTGGTAATTTGTGCTGTGGAGGCTAACTATACACTGCTGAACAAGGAATGAATTTATGGCAAGATCCACAACCACCACAAAAACCGTGTCACGTAAGGACGGTATGCGCATTATACGCCGTGTCATTCCGTATCTGTGGCCGGCTGATGCCCCTTCGATTCGGCTGCGGGTGGTGGTGGCGCTGTCGATTCTGGTATTGGCACGCGTGGCGTCGGTGACCACACCGTTTTTCTATAAATCCGCAGTGGATGCTTTGACACCCGCTGGTCAGG
>JALWOO010000716.1 GCA_027083485.1 Amylibacter sp.
TCGCTCACGCGCACCGGCAACAGATCGGGGTCGGGAAAATAGCGGTAATCGTTGGCTTCTTCCTTGCTGCGCATGGAACGTGTTTCGTTTTTATCGGCATCGTACAGGCGCGTTTCCTGCACCACTTTACCGCCATCTTCGATCAGCTCGATCTGACGTTCGACTTCGAAATTGATGGCGCGCTCAAGAAAGCGGAAGGAATTGATATTCTTCAGCTCGGCGCGCGTGCCCAGTTCCTGCTGCCCCATCGGTCGCACCGACACATTGGCGTCGCAGCGGAACGAGCCTTCCTGCATGTTGCCGTCGCAGATTTCAAGATATTGCACCAGCGCGTGAATCTTGCGCGCATAGGCGACGGCTTCTTTGGCGCTGCGCATATCCGGCTCAGAGACGATCTCGAGCAGTGGCGTGCCGGCGCGGTTGAGATCGATGCCGGTCTGACCGGGGAATTGATCGTGCAGCGACTTGCCGGCGTCTTCTTCCAGATGCGCGCGGGTGACGCCGACCACTTTGGTCGAGCCATCTTCCAGTGTGATGGTCAGCTCGCCCTTGCCGACAATGGGCAATTCAAACTGGCTGATCTGGTAACCCTTGGGCAGATCGGGGTAAAAGTAATTCTTGCGCGCGAACACCGATTCGCGGCCGATCTCGGCATCGATGGCGACGCCAAATTTGATCGCCATGCGCACCACTTCGGCGTTGAGCACCGGTAGCACGCCGGGCAGACCGAGATCAACGGCGCAAGCCTGGGTGTTGGGCTGCGCGCCGAAGGCGGTCGAGGCGGCGGAGAAAATCTTGCTTTTGGTGGCGAGCTGGGCGTGGATTTCCAGCCCGATGACGGTTTCCCACTGCATTATTTCACCTCCGCTTGTTGCAGGTGCCAGTCGGTGGCTTGTTGAAACTGGTGCGCCGCATTGAGCAAACGACTTTCCTCGAAATAATTGCCGATCAATTGCAGCCCGACCGGCTTGCCATCGACGAATCCGGCCGGCACCGACATGCCCGGCAGACCGGCCAGGTTGACCGAAATGGTGTAGATATCCTGCAGATACATGCTGATCGGGTCAGCGGTTTTTTCACCGGTTTTGAACGCGACTTCGGGCGTGGTCGGCCCGGCGATGATATCGACTTCGTCAAAGGCCTGGGCGAAATCCTGCGAAATCAGCCGCCGCAGCTTTTGCGCCTTGAGATAAAACGCATCGTAGTAACCGGCCGACAACGCGTAAGCGCCGATCAGAATACGCCGTTTGACTTCGTCGCCAAAGCCTTCGCCGCGCGAACGCTTGTACAGGTCTTCGAGGTCTTTCGGATCGTCGCAGCGATGGCCGAAACGCACGCCATCGAAACGCGACAGGTTGGAAGAGCATTCCGCCATCGCCACCACATAATAAGCCGGAATCGCGATCTTGCTGTTGGGCAGGCTGACTTCCTTCACTTCGGCGCCGAGCTTTTTGTATTCGGCCATCGCATCGTCGATGCATTGAGCGACATCGCTGTTCAGACCTTCGGCGAAGTATTCTTTCGGCAGACCGATCTTCAATCCTGACAAATCCTGTTTCAGAGTAGCCGAGTAATCCGGTACGTCGCGCTGCATCGAGGTGGAATCACGCTGATCGAATCCGGCCATGGCCTGCAGCAGAATCGCACAATCTTCCGCCGTGTGCGCCATCGGCCCGCCCTGATCGAGGCTGGACGCGTAGGCGATCATGCCGTAGCGCGATACCCGGCCATAGGTGGGTTTCAGGCCAGTGACGCCACAGAAGGCCGCCGGCTGACGGATCGAACCGCCAGTGTCGGTGCCGGTCGCCGCGGGCGTCATGCCGGCTGCAATCGCCGCCGCCGAACCGCCGGAAGAACCGCCCGGTACACTGTCCAGCGCCCACGGGTTTTTCACCGGCCCGTAAAAGCTCGACTCGTTGGATGAGCCCATGGCGAATTCATCCATGTTGGTCTTGCCCAGCATGACGGCGTTTTCAGCATTGAATTGCTCGATCACGTTGGCGTTGTAAGGCGCTTTGAAATTTTCCAGCATGCGTGAGCCGCAAGTGGTGAGTACGCCGTCGGTGCAAAAGATATCTTTATGCGCGAGTGGAATGCCGGTCAGCGCGCAGGCTGTGCCGGCGGCTATTTGCGCATCGGCGGCTGCAGCCTGCGCCATCGCCTGCTCATCGGTGACGGTGATGAAGGCATTGATATTGTCGTTGCGGGCGGCGATTTTATCGAGATAGTCGCGCGTGATTTCGACGCTGGAAAATGCGCCGTCGGCCAGCCCTTGCTGGAGTTGTTTGATCGTTTTGATTGACATGAATTAAACCCGATTCATTCGATGACTTTGGGAACGCGGTAGAGACCGGCTTCGACATCCGGCGCGATCGATTGAAACTTGTCGCGCTGGTTGGTTTCGGTGACTTCATCCGGACGCAGGCGTTGCGCCACATCCATTGGATGCGCCATCGGTTGCACGTCGTCGGTATCGACCTGATTCATTTGATCGACCAGGTCAAGAATATTCGATAAATCGCGCGCGTAGTCATCCACCGCATCGTCGCTGATCGCGAGCCGCGCCAGATGTGCGATATTTTTAACATCTTCGGTTTTCAGGGACATAACAGCGTTGTTTCCATAGGATTCGGCATGATAATCTCGCCGATGTTTCAAAAGCACGCAAACTTACCATATAAACAGGCAAGAGATAAGAAAAATCCACTTGCTTAACTTGCTCTTGAGCCTGCCCATTGCTAGAGTACGCGCAATATTTCAGCGTCAGGCAAATATCATTGTCTGTCTTCATTCAAATCAGGTAAAACTTTCTCCATGTTATCAGCTTTACGCGGTCTTCTTTCTAACGACTTGTCTATCGATTTAGGAACAGCCAACACGCTTATTTATTCGCGCGGACAGGGCATTGTATTGAACGAACCTTCCGTTGTCGCGATTCGTCAGGATCGCGGCCCCGGCGGCCCCAAATCGGTCGAAGCCGTGGGTTCCGACGCCAAGAAAATGCTCGGCCGCACACCGGAAAATATCACCGCTATCCGACCCATGAAAGATGGCGTCATCGCCGATTTCACCTACACCGAAAAAATGCTGCAGCACTTCATTCGCAAGGTGCATGAAAACCAGTTATTCCGCCCCAGCCCGCGCGTATTGATTTGTGTGCCCTGCGGCGCCACCCAGGTCGAACGACGCGCCATCCGCGAATCGGCGCTGGGTGCGGGCGCACGCAAGGTGTATCTGATCGAAGAACCGATGGCCGCAGCGATCGGCGCCGGCATGCCGGTAGATGAACCGCAAGGTTCGATGGTGCTGGATATCGGTGGCGGCACCTCGGAAGTGGCGGTCATGTCATTGAATGGCATCGTTTACTCCGCCTCCGTGCGCATCGGTGGCGACCGTT
>JALWOO010000717.1 GCA_027083485.1 Amylibacter sp.
CCTTTGTGCCGGGCAAAGCACCGCAAAACATGAGTGCCGCCGGAGCCGCCAATGGCACCTATGATCTAAATGACGCCCTGCATGAGGCCCGTGCCAAAGCCTTGGATCAATCCGCGCCAGCGGCCAAACGCCCGATGCAAATCCCCCTGTTGCAACCGGACACCGACAGCAAAGCCCGCCAGTGGATCGACCTGCAACATGACGTGACGCTCAAGGACATCAAACTGGCCGCCCGGGAAAACTATGCCTCGGTCGAACACCTGAAACGCTATACCACACTGGGCATGGCCTCCGATCAGGGCAAAACCGCCAATATGGCCGGCCTTGCCGCCATGGCGCAATTGCAGGGCCAGAGCATCCCCGAAACCGGCACCACCACCTTTCGCCCGCCCTTTGTGCCGGTGCCGCTAGAGCTGTACCACGGCGCACGGCGCGGGCAATTGTTCAACCCGCTCAAACGCCTGCCACTGGAAAACCGCCACCGCAACGCCGGTGCCGCGCTTGGCGAATACGGCGGCTGGCTGCGACCGGCGTGGTACACGGATACCAACGCCGAAATCCGCATGGCGCGCGCATCCGTCGGCCTGCTGGATGCCTCCCCCCTTGGCAAAATCGAGGTCATGGGGCCGGACGCGGAAAAATTCCTCAACTTCATCTATTACAACACCATCGCCAGCCTGAAACCGGGCCATATCCGCTATGGCTTCATGCTGACAGAAGGTGGCATCGTGTTTGACGACGGGGTGGTGGCGCGTCTGGACCGGAACCGGTTTGTGGTCTCCTGCTCCTCCTCGCATGTGGCAGCGGTCACAGCACATCTGGAAAGCTGGCGACAGGACGGCCATGATCCGGATCGGGTGTTCATCCACGACACCACGGCTAACTGGGCCACGATCACCCTGACCGGCCCCAAGGCCCCGACCGTCATTCAAGCGCTGGAGCTTGGCATAAATCCGGCCAACTTCCCGCATATGACATGGCAGGCCGGCCAATTTGACGGCACCCCCCTGCGGGTATCACGGGTCAGCTTTACCGGCGATGCCAGCTTTGAACTCACCCTGCCGGTCACACAGGCGGGCACCTTCTGGGACGCAGCCCTCGCGCTGGCGCAACAACAGGGCGGCGGCCCCATCGGCATCGAAGCCGTCTCTATCATGCGCGCCGAAAAAGGCTTCATCATCATCGGCAAGGACACGGACGGGGAAACCATGCCCCACGACCTCGGCTTTGCCATCCCACGCCTGAAAAAAACCGCGGCCTTTGTCGGCGACCGGTCGTTGCACAGCAACACCGCCAACCGCCCCGACCGCCGGCAACTGGTCGGCCTGAGCAGCGATACCCTGCTGCCCACCGGCGCGCATCTTGTGGCGGGCAAACGCTCCATCGGCACGGTCACTTCCAGCTATCACAGCCCGACTTTGAACCAACCGATCGCGCTGGCCCTGCTGGACAATGGTGCCGCCCGCCACGGCGAAAACGTCACCGTCTGGCACATGGGCAGCGAAACACCGGCCACCGTCACGGCCCCCTGTTTTCTGGATCCGCAAGGAGACCGCCTGCATGCGTAACGACAGCCACAAATGGACCGCCCCGCCCGACCAACGCCACCCCGTGACCCAAAACGGCCTGACCATCCGTCCCGTCCCGTTACAACGGCAAACCCTGCTCAGCGGCCCGATCCAGACCTGCCTGCAACTGGCCGGACAACCCCAAGCCACCGGCTGGCCCGCCCCCGCCAGCGGCACCAGCTATGCCCTGCGCCTGCGCCGCGACCGGATCCTGTCCATCAACGGCCCCGCGCTGCCCGACGGCTGGCACCCCGACGGCGTCGCCATCTCCGACATGACCGACGGCTATGCCTGCATCGAAATCACCGGCCAAGGCGCGCTGGACCTGCTCAACCAGGGCACCGAGCTTGACCCCGACACCCCGTCAAACAGCTGCGCCCGCCTGTTCCAGGGCCAACCCTGCCTGATCTACCACTGGCAAACCGACAGCCTGCGCCTGCACATAGAACGCCCCCACACAGAAACCCTCTGGAAACACCTTATTCCATTTTCTCAAAATATCCCTGGGTGAATTGGCCAAAGGCCAAGAGGGGCAGCGCCCCTTTGCCCCTACTACTCTGGCGACGTCTCCCCCAACCCCGCCAGCACATCCGCATAGTCCTGCAAAGCCCGCCGCCCCGCATCGCTTAACTCGTAAACGCCACGCGCCACCCGCTGAAACCAGCCATAATGATCGTTCTGCAAAATTCCCGCCGCCTTGGGAATATCCAGCGCGCGGGCGATGGCGGCAGGCTTGCCCGTCCCCTCCGCCGCCAGAAACCGCGCGATCCGCAAGGCATCCTGCCGATAGGCGGTCATCACCTTGCGCCCCACCTGCCCGCCGGTGTTGGGATCCCCCACCCGCCGCTGGAATTCACGCAACAAAGCCTCGCGGCGCGCCTTGACCTTGCGCGGCTGGTAGGGTCCCGGATCCACATGCACCACAACTCCGCTGGCCCGCACCGACATCAGGCCAAGACCAAGCCGCCGACACAATTTGACAGCATCCTTCACCTGATTGGCAAACCGCTTACCCTTGCCATGGGGCACCGCCACATAAACCGCATCGCTGATCCCCTGCCGGTCCACCCCCTGCAACAACAGCGCCAGCGACAGCGACAGTTTCAACTCCACAATCACGGGTTCCTCGCCCCCGCGCACGGCCACAATATCGCAGTCCTTGATCTCGGATTTCACCTCGTAGCCTTGGGATTCAAGCAAGGCTTTGACAGGGGGGTAAAGATCGGTTTCGCGCATCAGGTGGATAATCCCTGCAATGGCACAATGTTTTTTCCCGACCGCAAAAGCAAGGATAGCGCAGCAGCACCAGCCGAAACCCGCATTATGCTTCCCCTAATTCCAAGAACAGTTTGGGTCATACCTTCCCTTTCCTCAATGAAAGCCTTGCCCTCATGTATCCGGTTAATACCCCAGTCCGGGGCATTCTGCCACCGGTGAAATACCATACTGTGCTGCGTTTGGTGGACACGGCACAAATCCCCTTTCCCCCGTGCGCGATCTGGTCCACAACGGCCCTATGACCACACATATCGACCGAAGCGGCCTGCGGAGCCGTTTTTGGGAAAAAACCGCACTTGAGGACCTGAACAAACAGGAATGGGAGGCGCTCTGCGATGGCTGCGGGCGCTGTTGTCTGATCAAGATGGAGGACGAGGACACAGAGGAAATCTATTACACCGATGTGACCTGCCGCCTATTTGACGTGGATAAATGCCGCTGTTCCTCCTATGCCCTGCGTCAGCAGCTGGTGAAGGATTGCGTGTCCCTGACGCCGGAAAATATCGAGCGGGTGGCGCATTGGATGCCCTCCACCTGTGCCTATC
>JALWOO010000718.1 GCA_027083485.1 Amylibacter sp.
GCTCCTATCAATTCGACATCGGGCGCGCCGGGAACAAGTTCGGCGTGCAGGCGGTCTATGCGGACGATAACGGCAACGGTACTGATTTCTGGGACCGGTTCGAAGCCATCGTCTTTGATGACGGCACCACATGGGATGCCAGCACCGGCTTTACCGCCATTGGCCTGAACAAGGGGCAGATCACCTATGGCAGTACTCAGGCCGATACGCTGGACGGGCGGGGTGGCAATGACACCCTTTATGGCGGGGATGGCGATGATCTGCTGATTGGTGGCAAAGGCATGGATCAAGTCTTTGGCGGCAAAGGCGATGACACCTATGTCCTGAACAAGGGCGACGGGGTGAAGGTCGACAGCGAAAACGGTCTGTATGAAAATGCAGGCGAAGGTACCGACACCATTCGCATTCAGGGCCTGACACCGGATCAGCTGCGCATCTGGGGCGGTTCTGGCTCCTATCAATTCGACATCGGGCGCGCCGGGAACAAGTTCGGCGTGCAGGCGGTCTATGCGGACGATAACGGCAACGGTACTGATTTCTGGGACCGGTTCGAAGCCATCGTCTTTGATGACGGCACAAAATGGGATGCCAGCACCGGCTTTACCGCCATTGGCCTGAACAAGGGGCAGATCACCTATGGCACGGCGCTGGCCGATACACTGGACGGGCGTGGCGGCAATGACACCCTTTTGGGTGGGGATGGCGATGATGTGCTGATTGGTGGCAAGGGACGGGATCAGTTATCTGGCGGAAACGGAGCCGACAGTTTTGTGTATACGGCCGGTATGGGGCGGGATGTCATATCCGACTTCGATCAATCCGTAGACAAGATAGACCTTTCAGGTTTTGCCGGAGCCAAGAATTTTTCAGAACTCCAAAATCTTATTGGCCAAGGCAGTAATGGTGCCGTGGTCAGCTTGTCTGTCAATGACAAATTCGTCATTGAAAACGTCGCCACATCAGATTTGTCTGCGGACAACTTTATCTTTTGAGCGGGCTGCTCTGTTCGGCCTTGTGCATTTTTGTGCCTGCCCCCCACAAGGCACTCAGTGCGGCCAGTGTGAGGATCGTGGACAAAACAAAAGGTGCCCCCGGAAAATGGAACGGGGTGTCTTGGCGGGTGAAATAGCTGAACAACCCCGTCATCAGCAATGGCCCGAAAATCATCGCGACGGCGCGGATGCTAGCGATGATACCTTGCAATTCCCCCTGTGCGTCATCCGGTACGGCGCGTGACATCATTCCCTGAATGGCCGGTGTCGCCAACGCCCCCAGCGACATGATTGGCAGAAAAGCAAAACCAAGCCAGCCATAAGGGTTCACGCTGGTGAAGATGAAAGAAACTGCCGCAACCAACAGTCCGAAAACTGCCGTGCGGTATTCGCCAAACCGCGCGACCGTCCATCGGATCAACACCCCCTGCATCAGCGCAAGCAACAATCCATAGCCGGCCAGAGACAACCCCACCATCCGCGGCCCCCAGCCGAATTGCTCCAGTGTGAAATAGGCCCAGACCGCCGGATACACGATAAAGGCCATCTCCTGAAACAACACCACCAGCATCATGCGCCCTTGTCCGGGCAAGCGCCCAAGCGCAGCAAATGCCCCGAGCGGATTTGCGCGCCGCCACCGGAATTCGCGCCGCCTGGACACCGGCAGGGTTTCGTGAAACACAAAAAAGCCGAACACCGTATTCGCCCCGACCAGCACCGCCGCCCCTAGAAACGGCGCACGCGATCCCCACTCCGCAAGAAAAGCACCCAGCAGAGGCCCCATCACAAAACCGATCCCGAATGCCGCCCCCAGCAATCCGAAATTCGCCGCCTTCTTGTCCGACGAAGACACATCCGCAATCACCGCCCCCGCCGTAGAATGGTTGGCCGCCGCCATCCCGTGAATAACACGGCCGATGAACAGCATCCAAAGGCTGCTGGCCATACCCATAATTATGTAATCCACACACATCGCCGCCATGGATACCAGCAACACAGGACGCCGCCCGAAACGGTCTGACAGATTGCCCAAAACCGGCCCGAACAGGAACATCATCACGGCAAAAACAGACGACAAAACCCCGCCCCAGATCGCCGCCTTTGACAGATCCGCATCGCCCAATTCCAACAATAATTGCGGCATTACCGGCATCATCAGACCAACCCCGATAGCATCAAGCATCACAGTGAACAAAACGAAATAGACAGCAAAGCGGGTGTCGGGCATGGTATAACCTTAAGGAAAGCAATGCTCACTTAACTACAATAAATTATGGCTATTACAAGCAAGTTTTGGTTTTGAAATGCACGCCGCGCATGGGGCATCGGGCTAAATGTCGCGTTATTGCGGAATTAACCTTTCCCTTTTACACAGAAACGCCTAAATGCAGCCGTTCACTCCGGCAATTCAGGAATCCTTTCGTGACCCAGAAAACCCCTTTGGGCGACTTTGCCCAGCGCATCCGTAGCAATTCGTTTTTCACGCACAGCCGCGAATTCAATCTGCCCCAGACGCGTACCGACATTCTGTCCGGTTTGACCGTGGCGCTGGCCCTTGTGCCAGAGGCCGTTGCCTTTGCTTTTGTGGCCGGCGTTGATCCGCTGGTTGGCCTGTATGCGGCGTTTATGGTCGGGCTGATTACCGCCGTGTTTGGCGGCATGCCGGGCATGATTTCAGGTGCAACCGGTGCGCTTGCGGTGGTGATGGTTTCTTTGGTGGCGGATCACGGGGTGGAATACCTGTTTGCCACGGTGGTTTTGATGGGGATCATCCAGATCGCTGCCGGCCTGCTCAAACTGGGTAAATTCATTCGCATGGTGCCGCATCCGGTGATGCTTGGCTTTGTCAACGGGCTGGCCATTGTTATTTTTCTGGCCCAGATGGAGCAATTCAAAGTTCCTGACGGGGACGGTGGCCAACAATGGATGACCGGCATGACGCTCTACCTGACGCTGGGTCTGGTTGCGGCGACGATGGCGATCATCTGGATCACGCCGCGCCTGACCAAATCCTTTCCGGCTCCGCTCGCCGCAATTGGCCTTGTAGCGGCGGCGGTGATCCTGCTGGATATTCCGGTGCCGCGTGTTGGTGATCTGGCATCGGTCAAGGGCGGGTTGCCCGAGTTTTCCATTCCGGCCGTTCCTTTTACCTTTGAAACCTTGAAAATCATTCTGCCCTATTCGATCATTCTGGCCGCCATTGGCCTGATCGAGAGCCTGCTAACCCTGAACCTTGTCAGCGAAATCACCGGCAAACCCGGTGGTGCCAGCAAGGAATGTGTGGCGCAAGGGCTGGCCAATACAGTAACCGGCTTTTTCGGCGGCATGGGCGGTTGTGCGATGATCGGGCAATCCATGATCAACGTGAATTCCGGCGGGCGTACACGTA
>JALWOO010000719.1 GCA_027083485.1 Amylibacter sp.
CAAAAAATTGCATAAAATCCCGTGAATTCCCCGAAAAAGGCCGGGATGGGCAAAATCCGGGGGTTAATCCGCGCAAATCAGCTGCCGTTCCCCGTCATCATCAAAGAAATCCATGCACCCGCCCAGGATGGTTTCCGAGCACATGCCCCGTTCTGTCGCCCCGTTGTCGTCATAAACTACCTCGCAGGTGCCCTGACACTGGGTGGAATTCGTGCAGGCCTTGCCCGCGTCGTCATAATGGGGATAGCAGATCATGGTCGCCATCATGCCGTAGGGCGCCCAGGTGCCGCCCTCTGCCTCGCATTGCAGCTGTTCGTCGGATGGCCCCTGATCGCACGAGGCCACCGCCCCCAGCACAAACAATCCGGCAACGGCCGGCAGGATTTTTACAGACAGATGAAACATGGGAGCCTCCTTTTTGCATGTCGCGAATAATTGCCCGAACCTGTAAATTTTGCAACGGGAAATATGCGGATGGCCTGTAAGCCGGATTTTGTTCCGGGCTTGCGCCCTTCGATGACCATTCGTCTGGGCCTGCCGTTGCCGGCAGGCTCTTGCAGCCAACCCGGACCGTCGGGGTGGTGACCCCTGCCTTGCGGCGTGCGACCCCTATTTGGCCTTGCTCCTGACGGGGTTTACCGTGCCGCGACTGTTGCCAGCCGCGCGGTGGTCTCTTACACCACCGTTTCACCCTTACCACCGCAGGCGGTGGCGGTCTGTTTTCTGTGGCACTTTCCCTCGGGTTACCCCGGCCGGCCGTTAACCGGCGTCATTTCACCATGGAGTCCGGACTTTCCTCACCCATAACAGGTGCAGCCATCCAGCCATCCGCATGACGCCTAGGTAGGGGCTGGCGCGGCGCGCGTCAATGCCCGTTGAACCCGATCCCGATTGTCTCTAAAGGAAGCGCATGACTGATTTGCCGCTACACCTTTGGGACATCCCCGACGACGCCGTTGCCACGCTGATCAATGTTTCGGAAAACGAAACCTATCTGGTGGAAGCCGGCGAAAGCAAAACCGTACTGCGGGTGCATCGCCCGGGCTATAACTCCCGCCGCGCCATCGAATGCGAGCTGGACTGGAGCGCCGCCCTGCCGCTGGAAACCCCCGTTGCCATCAAGGGGCGCGATGGAAACCCCGTCCAGTTTGCCAACGACCGTTTCATGGTTCTGTTCCGGTATATAGAAGGGCAGCACCCCGACGAAAGCCACGACCTTGCCCCCGCATTCGAGCAGCTCGGCCAGATTGCCGCCCGCCTGCACAACCACAGCCAAAACTGGACCCTGCCGGCGGATTTCGAACGCCTGTCCTGGGATCTGCCCGCTGTTTTCGGGGAAAACGCCAACTGGGGCGACTGGCGCGCGGCCCCCAATGTCACCCCCGATATCCGCCGTATTCTGGAACGGGTGGAGCGGGTCGTAGCCCACCGTCTGAACGCCTTTGGTCAGGGACAGGACCGTTTCGGCCTGATCCATGCGGATATGCGCCTGGCCAATGTCCTGATCCACGAGAGGGAAGCCCGCCTGATCGATTTCGACGACTGCGGTTTTGGCTGGTTTCTGTATGATTTCGCCGCCGCCATCAGTTTCATCGAAGACCACCCGCAAATCCCTGCCCTGCGCGCCGCATGGGTCAAAGGCTATCGCGCCCACCGCCCCCTGAGCGACGCGGAAGAGGCCGAGATCGACAGCTTCATCATGCTGCGCCGCCTTGCCCTTCTGGCCTGGATCGGCAGCCACATAGAGGCCCCGGAACCCCAAGCCCTCGCCCCCGGTTTTGCACAGGGAACGGCCGATCTGGGCAAACGGTATCTGGCCCGAATGGCCGGTGTTACAAACGAGCCCGAAACAGAGTAGCCTCCAGAGCGCAGCCCCATACCCCCCTCCATGAACTTTCATCAATGGAGGGATGTTGCCACCTCTATTTTTGCCGTGCAAAGCAGCCTTGATATGGGTTATTTAACCGAAGAATCCTTGGTGATTTTTCCATGCTCCCCGCTATCGGAACTTTGTAGAGCGTCGGCAAGAATACCTCCAAATTTTGGCAAAATATACGCTAGGAAGGTGCCCGCATTCTCGGCAATTTTATTAACAACCTCTAGCACAACCACATCTTTATCATCTTTATCATCCGCTCTCTGCTTTTCGTATTTCGCAAAATCGCGCCTTGTCAGCACATCAATTGCAGAATAGTGCTTATATTTTAGCGGTAATTTTTCCGTAAGCCTGCTTATTTTCAGGACTTTTTTTGCGTTGGGCGTATTATAGACTGCACGATGTATGTCTGTACGAATATCTTCACGCCCCGGCCCCATTACCAAAGACAAACGTATGCGATCATCCCCCCATGCCGCTATTTCAATAGCAAACAAGCTTTCGCTTTCAACCCAGTCGCGACGGCCCGTTTTCAAATCAGAATACTTCTCCAACCAGTTTTGTATATAAAAGCGTTTCAGCCGCTTTGCCGAGGTATCATTGCAAATTGTAAACCCCGTTTTATCGCACAGAACCTTCCGGAATTCCTCTTTTCTATTTTCCAATTCTTCAAAAATCTCATTTTGCAGGTTCGGGCGATAATCGATTAATGTATTCAGCGCATCTTTGTGTCGCGCCCAAATCTGTTTCGCCAGATTTTCCAGTTTTTCATCTTCCAAAATATGCCTCCTGACCATGCGGAAATATGACTCAAGCTGATCCGCACTTGGACCTTTCCAAGCCTCTGCCTTAAAAGTTTCCTCCAGTTTTTCAACAACCTCGGCCAGTCCGACAGGGCACCAGACCTCGCTATTGTCATCGCTGGCTTCGATTCCATCCTTCGTAAGAAAAATGAATGCCTTGTCCCAATCATTCGCAGGATACTCAGCCTGGATTATTTCATGGTATTTTTTGAGTTGCCCGTTGCTTTCCTGCGCATCGATCTTGATTTCGACCGCAATCACAAAACCCTTCTCTCCCTGTTTGTCAGAGTTCGGAATTTCGATCAACAAATCGATATTTCGCCATTCGCGCAACACACGAACATTGGAAATATTCAGAAAGTATAGATCAAATGCCGACACCTCCGATGGAAGCCCACCATCGCTTTCGGCAATAACAGAAAGAAACGCTTCGAGGCACTTTGTGCCGAACACATGCGGGCGGTTCGGGTCAAGGATATAAGCCAGATAATTCGAATGTTTGATTTCCTGCCGCACCATCCCGACAGCTTCAAACGGGCAAAAAACATGGGAAAGACTTTCAAACTTTTGGAAGTTGTCCCTGCCTTCCCCCAGGATCAAATTTTCAATCTGTTTTATTTTTTTATCGGGACTCTCCGCGTTATTTGCGGTCGCGCCTTCGGTATCTACCTCGCTCGTCACCCTTACCTCCGACGA
>JALWOO010000720.1 GCA_027083485.1 Amylibacter sp.
GGATCTGTCGGGGCCGAATCTTCGGGCGGTGCGGGCACAAACCACAGGTCTTTGTCCGGATCGTCTGAAGGCGGGGTTGAAGGCATGGATCTGTCCGGTATGGAAACAATTTTAAGCAATATAGGTGAATAACCGCTGAAACGGAAAGGGAATGGCCCGCAAATACAAAAACCTTTGATTTGTGGCGGGGGCAGCCATACTTATAGGCCATGTTTAGTCTTTTCTTCCGTATCGTCGGTGTTGCCAGTTTACTGGTTGCGGCGGCCCTTCCTGCGCAAGCGCGCGATCTGCGCAGCTATTTCTTTGGCAATAGTCTGGTAAACCATCAGAGCGACACGGTGCAAACCTCTGTTCTTTACTGGCTGACAGAGCTGACCGATGCGAGCAAACATAGCTTTGCAGCCAGTGGCCAATACGGTTTTTTGCGAAATTTTGCACAGGATTTACCGCCTTTGGCCAGCTGGGGGTTGGGGCGCACAACACCAGCCTGGGAGCCGGATCAAGGACCGTTTTCAGAAAGCGGTATTCAGGCGGTTATTCTGACACCGGCCAATTTCATTCAGTATCAGGGGGCAAACAGGCCCTATGACGGAGACAACCCGACCAACACATCCCCTCTACAAGCCAGCCTGACCAATATTGATTGGGTCGCGGATCAGTTGAACGGAGAGGTTTTCTATATCTATGAAGGCTGGGCAGACATGAGTCGCTATGCCCGCAGCCAGTTGCCCAAACCACGCCAGTTGGCCCGTTACCATGCCTATAATCAGGGCGATTACCATAAATGGTACAAGGATTATCTGGCATCATTAATATCGGCGCGGCCTGATCTGGATATCCGGTTGATACCGGTCGCCAAAACGCTGTCGGAACTTTTCACCAAAACACCGCTAAAGGGTATACCGGTAGAGGCGCTTTATACGGATAACGCGCCGCATGGCACGCCGACGCTTTATTTTCTGGCAAGTCTTGTGGTCTATCACGCGCTTTATGGCGATCGGCCGCCAGAGGGTTTTGTTGTTCCTGAAACAGTGCATCCGTTGGTGCGTGTCAATTATCCAAAGATTCGGGAGTTCATCGCGAGCGGCAAATTCGTGGCAGACAAGCCCTCTGTGCCGGTTCGGGTGCCGTCTCTGGCGATGGGGTTGAACGGGATTGCCGATTGGTCAACACAGCAACCCTTCATTGACGTGATGAAAACCGCGCGGGCGTGGATTGGCCATTTGCCGGGTCAATGGGGCGGCTGGAGCGCGGATGACCTGCGCAAAGGTGGGTATCTGGATGAAAACGGATGGCCAATGCGCATTCCTGATGAATTGGCCAGCATTGAAACCCTGATCCTGACCGACCAACCCGTAGAAGGGGTTTCGACCGCCGGCCGGTACCGGTTGACCTATGAAGGGCGCGGCAGGATCGAGCTGACAGGGCAGGTTCAACAGGTGCGCCGCCGACCCGGCGAAATACGGTTTACCTATACGCCGGGTGACGGGCTTGTCGGTATTAAAATACAGCGCACAGACCCCCGCAAAACCGGAGATTACATTCGCAATATTATGGTGGTGAAAGAGGAAAACATCCCGCTTTATCAGGTCGGGGAGCTGTTTAATCCGCTTTGGCTGGACCGGATTCGGGATTTGCGCTCTGTGCGGTTTATGGACTGGATGTTCACCAACGGGTCTACGATTCGCAAGTGGTCAGATCGGCCCAAGCCTGCGGATTACACCTATGCAGAAACGGGCGTGCCGGTAGAAATCATGGTTGCGCTGGCGAATGAAATCGGGGCGGATCCCTGGTTCAACATGCCGCATATGGCCGATGAAAACTATAACCGAAAATTTGCGCGTTATGTTGTGCGGCACCTGAATCCACAACTAAAGACCTATGTAGAATACTCTAACGAGCTATGGAATTTTATGTTTCCACAGGCGCAGTGGTCGCTAAAACGGGCGGAAAAACGCTGGGGGTCCTCGGCAGGCGGGGATGCGTGGCTGCAATTTGCGGCCCTCAGGGCCGCCAAAGTGATGGATATCTGGAGCAGCGTTTACCGCGCACGTGCCAAGAAACGGTTGGTGCGCGTTGTGGCAACGCATACCGATTGGCAGGGATTGGAAGAGTCGATCTTGCAAGCTCCGCTTGTGGTGGCAGAAGGAAAACCGGCACCGGTGAACAGTTTTGATGCTTATGCGGTTACCGGATATTTCGGGATTGATCTGGGGAGCGATGATTTGGCCCCGACAGTGTTGAAATGGATCACCCAAAGCCGCAAAAATGCAGAACGCCGTGGTCGCGACGATGGATTGAACGGGCAGGCGCTAAAGGCTTTTGTCAAAAAACACAGATATGATGCCGCCAGCCAAAAAGCGGCGGAAAATATCCGCCAGGGATCGCTAAAGCATCTGCTGACAGAGGCTTGGCCCTATCAGGCCGGTGTAGCCCGTGATAACGGGTTGATGTTGGTGATGTATGAAGGCGGCACCCATGTGGTGGGCATTGGGGAATGGGCCTCGAATGACCGGCTCGGGGCTTTCTTTCAACATTTCAATTATACCAAAAGGATGGCTGGCCTGTACAAGGAGTTGCTGGCCGGTTGGAAAGAGGCAGGCGGCACATTGTTCAATGCCTTTGTGGATGTGGCCCCTGCTTCGAAATGGGGCAGTTGGGGAGCGCTGCGTCATCTGGATGATGCCAACCCCCGCTGGAATGCGCTGATGGCGTTCAATCGCAAAAATCCGGCGTGGTGGTCTGATAGACCGGCGCAGGTTTTTGCCGATGGTGTTTTCCTGAAAGGCGGCAAAAAAGGCGAAACCCTGACTGGCACACCAAAGCAGGATATTTTGTTGGGCAGGGCCGGAAATGATGTGCTGATTAGCCTTGGTGGCAGTGATAAATTGCATGGCGGTGCCGGTAACGACTGGGCACAACTGCCGCGCAAGCGGGCCGACTATCGGTTTGAATGGGCCGGGGATATTTTACGTGCCATTGACGGACGCGAAGTTGTCAACCTGTACAGCATCGAAGCGGTGTCCTTTGCGGACAGACCATCGGTGCGGGTTCTGGTTTCAGAACTATAGGCGGCTTTCTCGGGCCAGTAATTCCGCCCCGAGTGTGGAGCGGAAATGTTCCACTATCCGGTTTCGGCCATTCCGGCTAAGGCTTTGGGCGAAATCCGGGTTGGTTGCGATTTCGCTAATTTTATCCGCCAGTTCTTGCGGGTTCTGTGGCGGGACAAGCACACCGTTCACGTTGTTTTCGATCAGCTCGGGCACCCCGCCTGCATCGGTCCCGATGGTGGGAATACCGCAGGCCATGGCTTCCATATAGGCAACGCCAAGGGGTTCGGCCCAACTGGCCAGTGCAAAAATATGGGCCGAACGGAGTTTGTCGCGCACGGTATCTGCATCAATGGCCCCCAGCAAACGCACGTGGTCCAGTAGTCCCAATTCCGCAATCCGTGCCGCCAGTGTTTGATGATATCCATGGCCGCCGGTGTCGTCTTCGCCGGCGATTTCCAACTGCACATTCAGGCCTTTTTCAATCAACAAGGCAACGGCTTGCATCAAGTCCTGATGGCCTTTGACCCTGTTCAGACGCCCACAGGAAAACAGGCGTAACGGTTCATTCGGTGTGGGGGGCTGATAGGGTTGTGTCGGGCAAAACCGTTCCGTATCGACCCCCATAGGCTGCACAAAAACCCGCTTGGGCAGGTCGGGGCCAAGCGCGGCCTGCATTTCGGTGAATAGCTTGTGTGTGATGATGGTGGCATAGCTTGCATGACGCCATTTGAACGGTTGGCCGACCCCGTAATCCAGCAAGGGGCCATGCAGCGTAATCGAATAGGACAGCCCGCCCATCCGGTTTGCCAAAGCACAAATCAGCGCGGCGCGTCCGCAGGAATGGGCATGCACATGGGTAATGCCGCGTGCACGGGTTTCGCGCAGCAGGTGGCGTGCGGCACCGGCGCAAATCAGAATATCCTTGACCATTTCCTTGCCATCCGCCCGAACCGCCGCCAGCATTTCGCCATAGGGCAGGCGCAGCAGGCCGGCCAGAAAATCACCCAAACGGGGCCGACCCAGATACAGGGTCCGGGCAATGGCGTCTTTGCTCCATTGATGCGAAATCAAACCGGCGGGTGGCAAACGGGTAGAGATCACCTGAACATCTACACTCTGTTTTTCCAATTCCTGCAATTCTCGCCAAAAGAAAATATGCGTTTGGCCGGGGAATTGCGGTACAAGATAGCCGATTTTTAGCTTTTCATTCACTGGATACTTCCCATTATAGGCACGGGCGACTGTTTTTGCCTGTGTAACAAGGATTTGGTACCGCAATGTTAAGCGTTTTGATACCGGCAAACAACGAAGCCGACCGGATTGGCACTTGTCTGCAAGCAATTTTTGCATCGGATTTGGCCCGAGGGCAGGAAGTGCCGGAAATCATCGTTATGGCAAACGGGTGTCAGGATCGAACGGCTGCGATCTGCAAGGAGGCCGAAACGCTGGCTTGGGAAAAGGGGTGGCGGTTGACTGTGCTGGAACTGCAGGCAGGCAACAAGCTCAAGGCGCTGAATGCGGGGGATGCTGCTGCAAAGTTTGGCCCGCGCATTTATCTGGATGCGGATGTTGTGGTCTCGCCGCAGGTTATCCCCCAATTGCACAAGGTACTGGCAACAGATGCCCCCTGTTACGCGAGCGGCACTTTGATAGTTGCACCCTGCCAGACCTGGATCAGCCGCGCTTACCGTCGTATCTATGTGCAGGTGCCGTTTATTACCGAAGGTGTGCCGGGCTGTGGGTTGTTCGCCGTGAATGCGGCAGGGCGTGCGCGCTGGGCTGCCTTTCCGGATATTATTTCCGATGATACCTTTGTCCGCTTGCAGTTTACACCCAAGGAACGTGTCGCGGTGCCGGCACCTTATGAATGGCCGATTGTCGAGGGACTGGCCAATCTGGTCAAAGTCCGCGCAAGGCAGGATCGTGGTGTGCGGGAAATCGCCAGCAAGTATCCGGAGCTGTTGCGAAATGATGACAAACCGGCATTTGGCAAAATGCGCGCCCTGAAAATGGCGCTTTTTGATCCTATCGGTTTTGCAGTCTACGCCGGTGTGGCCTTGGCCAGCCGTCGCCAGCGCGCACAAAACCAAACATGGAGTCGGGGCCGTTGAGCCGTATCAAAAGATTGCTGACCAGCAACGATCTGGGCGCGCGCGCCATGCGCTCGTCAATGTGGACCGTGCTTGGCTATGGCCTGTCACAGGTGTTGCGCCTTTTGTCGAACCTGATCCTGACACGGCTGCTGTTTCCCGAAGCCTTCGGGATGATGGCGCTGGTGATGGTGTTCATGCAAGGGTTGGCGATGTTTTCCGATGTGGGGGTCGGGCCGTCAATCATGCAGAGCAAACGCGGCGATGATCCGGATTTTCTGAACACCGCATGGACCATTCAGGTGATGCGCGGCATTGGCCTGTGGATTGCGTCTTGCCTGATTGCCTATCCTATGGCGCGGTTTTACCAGGAGCCGCAATTGGCGCAACTGATCCCTGTTGCCGGGATCGCGCTTATGATTGCCGGTTTCAACCCGACACGGCTTGAAACTGCAAACCGGCATCTGATGTTGGGGCGGGTCAGCCTGATTGATATTGCCACACAGGTTGTTGGCATTATGGCCGCGATCGGTTTTGCCTTGATCACGAAATCTGTCTGGGCGTTTGTTCTGTCGAGTCTCGTCAGCGTCACGGCACAGCTGATTATGTATAACGCATTCCTGATCGGGGAACGTAACCGGTTTCGGTGGGAAGCAACCGCCGTGCAGGAGCTGGTGCATTTCGGGAAATGGATTTTCCTGAGCACGGTTGCCGGCTTTGCCTTTTCGCAAAGTGACAAGCTGATTCTGGGCAAATTTTTGTCGATCGAATTACTGGGCATTTACAACATTGGCTATTTTCTGGCCAGCTTTCCGCTGGCGCTGAGCACAAATGTGATTCACAAAATCCTGATCCCTTTGTACCGCGAACGCCCGCCGGCTGAATCGCCGGAAAATTTTCACAAAATGCGAATGGTGCGTATCGGGGTGACAGCCGTCATTCTGGCCATGCTGACGATTTTTGCTTTTGGCGGTACCTTTCTGGTGCAACTGCTTTATGATACCCGCTATGCCGATGCCGGCGCGATTGTTGTTTTAACAGCCGTTGTGCAAATGCCGTGGGCGATTGTGCTGACCTATGATCAGGCGGCTTTGGCCTCCGGTGATTCCCGCAGGTTTTTCGTTTTGGCCGCAACCAAGGCGCTGGCGATGATTTTGTGCCTGATTGTTGGCGTGGTCAAAGGCGGACTTTTGGGGGCATTGATCAGCCAAGGCATTGCAATCGTGTTTGTTTACCCTGTTGTTGTCTGGTTGGCACGGCGTCAATCTGCATGGGATCCTTTGCATGATCTGGGCTTTGCGGTTTTGGGGGCCATTATCGGTTCCACGGCAATTTGGTTCAATTTGGATGCAATATTGGCGCTAAAGCAGTTGGGTGTGTCCTGAAGGGCGCATTGAATTTTACATTTGGAAACAGAATTGCCTTATTTTAGCCAGTAATAATTGGTTAATCATCGAGAGAGTTCCCCTGTGCGCGCAAATTTTTGCGCGATGATGTGTTAAAGAGTACGAGTGATATTTTGTTATGGCTGATGTAAGCGCTAACCTGGATGTTAATGAAAATGACGTGGCCATTGTGGGAATGGCGGCCCATGTTCCCGGCGCACATACGATTGATGAATATTGGCAAAATCTACGTCAGGGCATCGAAAGCATTTCACGTTTGAGCGTAGAAGAACTGCAATCCGCGGGCGAAGATCCCGGAAAGATGCTGCACAAAAATTACGTACCGGCGGCGGCCATACTGGACGGGTTCAAAAATTTTGACGCCGATTTTTTTGGCTTTAGCCCGAAAGAAGCGGCCATCATGGATCCGCAACATCGAAAATTTCTGGAAGAATCCTGGAATGCGCTCGAAAACGCCGGTCATCCGCCGGAAAAATTCAACGGGCGGATCGGTGTTTACGCGGGCTGTGGCATGGGCAGCTATTTCTATTTCAACATCTGCTCCAACCCCGATCTGGTTGCGGATACAGGGATGTTCCTGTTGCGCCACACTGGTAACGACAAGGATTTCATGGCCACCCGAGTGAGCCATATTTTCGATCTCAAAGGGCCAAGCATCAATCTGCAAACGGCCTGTTCTACCTCGCTTGTGGCTACGCACTATGCTTGTCAGGCGTTGTTGACCGGCGAATGTGATATGGCGCTGGCCGGAGGCTCCACCATCGAATTGCCCCATGGGCGCGGGTATATCTTCGAGGATGGGGAAATCCTGTCACCGGATGGCCATTGCCACGCTTTTGATCACCGTGCCCAGGGCACTGTTTTTGGCAGTGGTGCAGGCGTTGTGGTGCTGCGCCGGCTTGCCGATGCAATTGCAGATGGCGATCATATTTGGGGTGTCATCAAAGGCAGCGCCATCAACAATGACGGTGCCGCCAAGGCCGGTTACCTCGCGCCCAGCGTTGACGGGCAGGCCGCCGCCATCGCAGAGGCACAAATGATTGCCGGTGTGTCTGCCGACAGTGTTGGATATGTGGAATGCCACGGGACCGGCACCTATCTTGGTGATCCGATCGAGGTCGCCGCCCTGAGCGAGGCATTCAGCCAGACAACCGATGAAACCGGCTTTTGCCGGATCGGGTCTGTGAAAACCAACATTGGCCATCTGGATACGGCGGCAGGGGCGGCCAGCCTGATCAAAACCGCGCTGAGCCTCTATCACAAGAAAATCCCGCCAAGCCTCGGGTTTGAAAAGCCCAATCCGGCGATTGATTTTGACAACAGCCCGTTTCAGGTCAATGCAGAATTGTTCGACTGGGTCAGCGATGTGCCGCGCCGTGCCGGTGTGAATTCGCTGGGTGTTGGCGGCACAAATGCGCATGTGGTTTTGCAAGAGGCCCCGCCGCGCCCACCATCCGATCCGTCGGATTGGCCGTTCCAGCTCTTGACGGTTTCGGGGCGTTCCAAAGCGGCACTGGATGCCAATACCGCAGCACTTGCCGCGCATTTGCGCGCGCATCCGGAACAACCTTTGGCCGATGTGGCCTTTACCCTGCAAGAAGGGCGGCGCGCCTTTGAGCACCGCCGCGTTGTGGTTGCGGAAAATCACACAAATGCTGCCGATCTGCTGGAGGGTGACAACCCGCGCCGGGTGTTTTCCCACACGGCATTGGGCAAATCCCCGGAGGTGGTTTTCATGTTCCCGGGGGGCGGTGCGCAATATGTGGGCATGGCGCGGGACCTCTATGAAACCGAACCGGTTTTTCAGGAATGGATGGATCGCGGGCTGGATATTTTACAGCCGAAACTGGATTACGATATCCGCGCCTTATGGTTGCCGGAAAATGATGCAGAACAAGCCGGCGAAGTGCTGAAAAAGCCGTCCGTGCAATTGCCGCTGATCATGATTACCGAATACGCCTTGGCGCAGCTCTGGATGTCATGGGGGGTGCAACCGGCTGTGTTGGTCGGGCACTCCATGGGCGAAAATACGGCGGCCTGTCTGGCCGGTGTCATCGGTTTTGAGGATTGCATTGGCCTTGTGCATTTGCGCGGGCAGTTGTTTGACACAGTGCCGGCGGGGGGCATGTTGTCAATCCCGCAAGATGTGGAAACCATTCGCGAATATTTGGGTGAAACCCTTGATCTGGCCAGTGTGAATGCGCCTGAATTATCTGTTGTTTCGGGTCCGGATGCCGATCTTGATGCTTTGCAGCAGCGTTTGCTGGCGCAAGGCATCGAATGCCAGCGGATCGCCATAGACATCGCCGCCCATAGCCGGATGCTGGAACCGATTTTGCAAAAATTCGGCGATTACCTGCGCGGCATTTCCCTGTCGGCACCATCGATTCCGTTCCTGTCCAACCGCACGGGGGATTATATTTCGGATGCTCAGGCAACCGACCCTGAATATTGGGTCAGCCATCTGCGCAACACCATTCTATTTGCCGATTGCATGACAACGCTGGCCCAGAAAAAGGATCGCGTTTATCTGGAAGTTGGCCCTGGCAAGGCCCTGTCTTCGCTCAGCCGGATGCATCCTGAAATCAATGGCCAGCAAGTTTTGTCCAGCCTGCGCCATCCGGATGAAAATATTGCCGATGATATGTATTTTCTGGGCCTGCTCGGGCGGCTTTGGGCGCTGGGTGTCGAAATCGACTGGGCGCAAATTTGGGGGGAGGCCAGCCGCCAACGGGTTGTGCTGCCGAATTATGCCTTTCAGCGGGCCGAATATTTCATCGAACCGGGCGAGGGCGCGGTGGAGGCGGTTTCCAGCTTTTTGTCGCGCACGGATGATCCGGCGAAATGGGGATATCTCCCGGTCTGGCGGCCCCGGCTGGCGGATTGTGTGCTGGATGTGGCCAACGGGCTGGATCAGGCAGAACCGCAGACATGGTTGTTGCTGATGGATGAAATCGGGCTGGGCGATCGTCTGGCCAAGGCACTGCGCAAGGCAGGGCACGAGGTCATTGAACTGCGCACCGGCGATGCCTTTGCCCGTGTGGATGATACGCATTACATTATCGCGCCGGAGCGGGGGCGTGAAGGGTTTGATCAACTGTTCCATGAACTGCTGGTTCACGGCACAGTCCCCGGCCGGATTGTCAATCTTTGGCTGCTAACGATGGGCGAAGACCATCGCCCGGGCAGCAGCTTTTTTCACCGAAATCAGGAACAGGGGTTTTATACGCAACTGTTTCTGGCCCAAAATATAGCAGAGGAAAACCTGCCAACACCCTTGCATATGACGGTGGTAACATCGGGTGCCGTGCAATGGCGCGACGAAGGGTTGCCCTATCCGGAAAAGGCCACCGTGGCGGGGCCGTGTCGGGTTATTCCGCGCGAAATACCCGGGGTAACCTGTGCGACGCTGGATGTGGATATTGCTGCGCGTTTGAAGAACATCAAACAACGCAATCATGGGCAGGTGTTGGATAAACTGGCCCTGCAACTGCTAGAGGATCTGGTTTCTCCAGCCAAAAATTCAGCGGCTGTGTTACGCGGCGAGAAGCGTTTCGAACAGGAATTCGGCCCGCTGGCCTTGTCTGATACCGTGGAAATGCCGGTTTATAAAACAAACGGCACCTATCTGATTACAGGGGGTTTTGGCGGTATCGGTTTGACTCTGGCAGAGCAAATGATCCGCACGGCGAATGCAAATGTAGTGTTGCTGGCGCGCACGCCTTTGCCGGATCGTGCGGATTGGCCCAAGTATTTGCGCAGCCATGGTCCAAATGACCAAACGGCCATTCGCATTCGTGCGGTGCAGGAATTGGAAAGCTTTGGTGGCACCGTCTGTGTTGCGGTTGCCGATGTGTGCAACCTGCAGGAAATGTCCGAAACAATCGCCAAAATTCAGGAAAGGCTTGGCCCGATTAACGGTGTTGTTCATGCCGCCGGTGTGGTGGATGATGCCCCGTTGCTGGCCAAAAATCCAAGCGCGATCGAGGATGTTTTTGCGCCCAAAATCCACGGGACACAGATTTTGCATCAGCTGTTTCCCGATGGAGTACTTGACTGGCTGGTCTTGTTTTCCTCTACCTCCACGGTCATTGCGCCGGCGGGACAGGTGGATTATGTCGCCGCGAACGAATACCTGAATGCCTATGCGGCCAGCAGGAAATCCGACAAAACCAGAGTTCTGGCGATCAACTGGGGGATCTGGAACGAGGTCGGCATGGCTGCTCAGGCCGTGGCCGGACGGGTCGGGGATATTGCCCCGACACCCGTCGAAGAAACCACAATGCCGCTCTTGGATCAGGCCAGCTTTGATGCGCAGGGGAACCGGATTTTTACAACCCGCTTCAGCCTTGGCAAGCATTGGGTTTTTGATGAACACCGCACCATTTCCGGTGAAGCGATATTGCCGGGGACCGGCTATCTGGAACTGGCCGCCGAGGCTCTGGGCGCCCATGGCGAAGACGGAGCCTTTGAAATTCGCGATTTGCTGTTCATGCGGCCTTTGCAGCTTGAGGACTCCTCCCCGCGTGATATGCGCCTGACGCTGGTGCGCTCCGGTGTCGGTTATGCCATGGAGCTTTGCAGCGATTGCACGCTGGATGGCCGCAAGGGATGGCAGCTTAATGCACAGGCCAGCCTGTCATTGGTGCCGCTGGCCGATGCTGCACCGATCAATCCGGATGAAATTTTTGCCCGTTGCGGGAGCGCTCAGGTGGCCCCGGCGGGGGGGAGCTTGCGTTCCCCGCAGGAAAACCACCTGCAATTTGGTCCGCGCTGGCGGGTGCTGCAACGTTTGGCCTATGGCTCTGGCGAAGGCATTGCCGAATTGGCACTTCCCGAACAGGCGGCTGTTGACCTTGGAAACGGGTATCTGTTGCATCCGGCCTTGCTGGATCTGGCAACCGGCTGGGCGATGGAATTGATTGACGGGTATCAGCCAACCCATTTGTGGGTGCCGGTGTCCTATGGGCGTGTGCAGGTTTTTCAGACCTTGCCGAGTCGCATTTACAGCTGGGTTCGCAATGCGGCAGAAAACACGACGGATGCACCCTTTGCCCGCTTTGATATCACCCTTTGTGATGAAAACGGTGCGGTGTGTCTGGAGATTTCGGATTTCGCTATCAAGCGGTTGGATGCAGGGTTTGCCACGCCGCGCCTGAATGCAAATGAAGTGCGTTTTGAGGATGATGCTTCGGGCGAACCGGCACCGCTTTCACCGGCGGAACAGCGTTTGCAGCATAACCTTTCGCAAGGGATTACCCCGTCCGAAGGGGCGGCGGCCTTTATTGCCGCCTTTGGCACAGGGTTGCCACAGGTTATTGTGTCCTCCTTGCCTTTGCCTGCGTTGATTGCGCAAAATGACAAGGCCGCACAGGAACAACAGGCCGGCGGGCAGAAGTTCGAGCGCCCCGAGCTGGAGTCCGATTTTGCCGAACCAGGCAATGATATCGAACGTACATTGGCCGGCTTCTGGCAGGATTTGCTCGGTGTTGAACGGGTAGGGGTCAACGACAGTTTCTTTGATCTCGGTGGCCATTCCCTGATTGCGGTGCGGCTGTTTTCGATGATCAAGAAAGCCTATCAGGTGGATTTCCCGATTTCGATCCTGTTTGAGGCCCCGACCATTGCCAAATGTGCGGCTTTGATCGGTGAGAAAGTCGGCTTTGGCACTGAAACGGAGCAGCCAGAGGAAACACCGACTGCGCCTGCGCAACGGTTCACCCATCTGGTGGCCATGCACGAAGGCGAAGGCGGCACACAAACGCCGTTCTTCCTGGTGGCGGGCATGTTTGGCAACGTGTTGAACCTGCGCCATCTGGGGCATTTGATCGGGGCTGACCGGCCTTTTTACGGGTTGCAGGCGCGGGGGCTTTACGGGGACGAGGCCCCGCATACGGACATGAAACAAACCGCTGCCGATTATATCGCTGAAATGCAGATGGTGCAGCCCCATGGTCCCTATTTGATCGGCGGATTTTCCGGTGGCGGGATTACCGCCTATGAAATTGCCCAACAGTTGAAACAAAAGGGCGAAGAGGTTGCCTTGCTGGTCATGCTGGACACACCTTTGCCACAGCGCCGCCCGCTGGCGCGCAGGGACCGGATGATGATTCACTGGCTCGAACTGAAGAAAAAGGGAATCGGCTATCTGGGGCAATGGGTCAGCAACCGGATTAAATGGGAACTCGCCAAACGTCGCCCGAACGAGGAGACCTCTAAGCAGCAGCACCAATTCCACGATACCGAAATCGAAGCCGCCTTTTTGCAATCCGTGGCGCAGTATTCTTTGCGTCCCTGGGACGGGCCTCTGGTGCTGTTTCGCCCGCCTTTGCAGGGGTATTGGCAGGTGTCTGCGGATCAATGGATAGACCGCCAGCGTGCCTATGTTTTTGCGGATAATGATTGGGGCCAGTGGGCCAGCCAGTTGCAGGTGTTCGAAGTGCCCGGGGATCATGATTCAATGGTTCTGGAACCCAAT
>JALWOO010000721.1 GCA_027083485.1 Amylibacter sp.
GCATGGATGCATGGGTTGCGGCAGTGTGTTACAACACGGTCGAGGGCAAAAAGAACGGCGTGCCTGCCCCCACATCGTGGAAAGACCTGACCAAGCCGGAATACAAAGGCCAAATCATCATGCCGAACCCGAATTCCTCGGGCACCGGTTTCCTTGATGTGTCCAGCTGGCTGCAAATGTTCGGCGAAGAGGGCGGCTGGTCCTATATGGACGCGCTGCATGAAAACATCGCGCGCTATACACATTCCGGTTCCGCCCCTTGTAAGCTGGCTGCGGCCGGTGAAACCACCATTGGTGTTTCCTTTGCTTTCCGCGGGGCCAAATCCAAGGCTGCGGGTGCGCCGATTGAAATCATCGTTCCCTCCGAAGGCGTAGGCTGGGACATGGAAGCAACCGCCATTGTTGCCGGAACCGACGATCTGGATGCCGCGAAAACGCTGGTAGACTGGAGCATCACCAAAAAGGCAAACGAGCTGTACAACTCCGGTTATGCGGTTGTGGCCTATCCGGGTGTTGCCAAGCCGGTGAAATATTTCCCGGAAGGCATTGTTGACGCGATGATCGACAACGACTTTGAATTCGCCGCCAACAACCGCGGGGACATTCTGGCCGAATGGGCCAAACGGTACGACGGCAAGTCCGACCCTAAAAACTAGGGTTTCCGAACGAACACCATTGCAAAGGGGCGGATTCTCTGCCCCTTTCACCATGAATAAACGAGGGCGACATGCTGGACGACACGCAAAACATCTACCTGCGCATAGAAAACCTGTGGAAAAAATTCGGCACCTTTGTTGCCTTGCAGGAGATTTCACTGGATGTGGTCGAGGGCGAATTCCTGTGTTTCCTTGGCCCGTCGGGCTGTGGCAAAACCACCCTGCTGCGCGCGATTGCGGGCCTTGATCTGCAAACCTCCGGCACTGTGGAACAGGCGGGCAAGGATGTGTCCAACCTGCCCCCGGCCGAGCGCGATTTCGGTATTGTGTTTCAGTCCTATGCCCTGTTTCCCAACCTGACAATCAAGAAAAATATCGCTTACGGGCTGGAAAACGCCAAAATGCCCAAAGCGGAAATCGACGCCCGCGTGGCCGAACTGCTGGAAATGGTCGGACTGCCCGAACAGGGCGACAAATATCCGGCGCAACTCTCCGGTGGGCAACAACAACGCATCGCGCTGGCGCGCGCCATTGCCAATAAACCCGGCCTGTTGTTGCTGGATGAACCCCTGTCGGCGCTGGACGCCAAGGTGCGGGTGTTTTTACGCCATGAAATCAAGGAATTACAACGTCAACTTGGTGTGACAACCGTGATGGTCACCCACGATCAGGAGGAGGCCCTGTCCATGGCCGACAGGATTGTTGTGATGAACCACGGCACCATTGAACAGGTGGGCAGCCCGCTGGAAATCTATCGCGATCCGGCCAGCCTGTTTGTGGCGGATTTCATCGGAGCCATGAACCAGATGCCCGCCAAGGCCCAGCCCGAAGGCGTGCGCGCCGGTGCGGCCCCGCTGTTTTGCAGCCATGAATTCCCCCACGGCGCGCCGGTGATCGCCACCATCCGCCCCGAAGACATCATTCCCACCGCCGAACCGGGCAAGAATGCACTGGAAACACAGATTGAATCGATGGAATTCCTCGGCTCGTTCTTTCGCGCCATGCTGTCCAGCCGTGCGCTGGGGGACATTGAACTGATGGCCGATTTCTCGATCAACGCCGTGCGCCGCCTGCATCTTGCGGCCGGTCAGTCGCTGATGGTGCAACTGCCGCCCGACCGCATCAAGGTCTTTGAGGGTGGGAAATAACAATGGCCAGCGTTTCCGACATTCCCAAACCCTATATCAAACCGAAACTGGGGCGCGACGACTGGATGCAGCGCGGGTTCATGGCCGTTATCGCGATCTATCTGATCGTGGCGCTGGCCATGCCGCTCTATGCCATGCTGTCCAAGGCATTTTCCACCTATACCTTTGATCTAACCCGTTACGAAGTGCAGGTTTCCGACGAGGACGGCAATTTCAACGGGCCTGTTAAAACCCTGCAACAACTGAATGACGCGCTGGACCCCAAGCCGATCAAACAGCTGTCCACCTCCAACACCGGCCGCAAAGGCCTGACCAAGCTGTTCCCGGATTTCAGCTTTCGCAGTCCGGTCAAATACCGGTTTCGCGGCATTGACGAAAACGCGGTTTATATTGTCGGCTCCAAACGCTTTACCGGCCCTGACTGGCAGGAACTGGACAGCAACACCTTTCGCCGCGTGGTGATCCGGCCAACCCGCGATGTGGGCCTGTCCAACTTTGTGACCTATTTCTCCACGCCGAGCCTGTTTCAATCCATCCAGAACTCCCTGCTGATTGCGGCAATTTCCACGGTGATCACGGTTTCGCTGGCATTCTGGTTTGCCTATGCTTTGGCCCGTAGCACCATGCGATTCAAGGGTTTTTTCCGAATGGTGGCGATGATGCCTATCCTTGTGCCATCGCTTTTGCCCGGCATTGCCTTGATCTATATGTTTGGCAAACAGGGGTTCTTGAACGGCTTGCTCATGGGGCAATCCATTTACGGACCCATCGGCATTGTCATCGGATCGGTGTTTTTCACCTTTCCCCACGCCATGATCATTATCGCCACCGCGCTTTCGATATCCGACGCCCGCCTGTATGAGGCCTCGGTTTCGCTCAAGGCCTCGCGCTGGAAAACCTTCTGGACCGTAACCATCCCGGGCGCGCGTTACGGGCTGTTTTCGGCGGCTTTTGTGGTGTTCAATCTGGTGATTACCGATTTCGGCCTGCCCAAAGTGATCGGCGGCAAATTCAACATGCTGGCGGTGGATATCTACAAACAGGTGATCGGCCAGCAGAATTTTGAGATGGGCGCGGTGGTTTCTGTGGTACTGCTGGTGCCGGCGGTGCTGGCCTTTGCCATTGACCGGCAAGTGCAAAAGAAACAGGTGGCCTTGCTGTCGGCACGCTCTGTGGTGTTTGAACCGAAACCGGACCGCAAGTTTGACCGGATTTTTCTGGTCTATTCCAGCCTGGTTGCCCTGTTTATCGTCGGCATTATCGCCGTGTGCCAGTTTGCCGCCGTGATCAAGTTCTGGCCCTATGACCTGTCTTTGTCCCTGAATAACTATGACTTCAACCGCATGGATGGCGGCGGCTGGGGCAGTTATAAAAACTCCCTGTTGTTGGCGTTTCTGACCGCGATTATCGGCACGGTGGTGGTGTTTCTGGGCGGCTATATGGTGGAGAAAACCAAAGGTTTCGCCAAGGGCCGCGCCCTGTTTCAGGCGCTGGCCATGTTGCCCATGGCGATTCCGGGCATGGTGCTGGGCCTGTCCTATATTTTCTTTTTCAACAAT
>JALWOO010000722.1 GCA_027083485.1 Amylibacter sp.
CACACCCTAAACACAAGTCCTTCGACTGCAGTATTATGGATGCAGCAGACGACATCGCCTATGGCGTCCATGACCTTGAGGATGCCATTGCTTTGAAGTTGGTCACTGAGGCACGATTCAGAGATTATGTCCCCGAGAGCAGTTGTAGGTCTTTCCTTGATGCCCTCAAAAACAAATATCCAGGGGAAAGTGAAAATGATGTCTATGGCAGGATGGTCGAGGGGCTATTCGGTGATAGAAGCCTACGAAAGCGTTTCATCAGCCGCTTGGTTCATCATTTCATTACGGCGATAGAGTATGACGAGTGTGAGCAATTTTCTGAACCGCTCATCAGGTATCGAGCCACAATGAAAGCTGATCAGCGTGGATTTCTGGACGCGTTACAAAATCTGATAACCAAGACCGTGATCAAAAGCCCGAGTGTTCAGCACCTTGAATTCAAGGGGCAAGGCATGGTCGTCGCAGTGTTTGAGGCAATGCAATCCGACCCAGATAGGCTTTTACCTAGCGATGCGTTCGCACAGTATCAGAAGTCAAACGGTGATTTGCGGGTAATCTGCGATTTCGTTGCGGGTATGACAGATTCATACCTCTTGAAGACTTTTGAACGACTTTTTTCTCCGCGCTTGGGCTCCGTCTTCGATAAACTGTAACAGGAAAACGGTGTTTGACGCTATTTCTACGAAGTTCAATTCGTAACCCCTAATTTCTGAACTGCGATGTATAAACGGCCGTGATTTTCTTTGGAGAATCCACGATTCGACCCGAAAGTTGGGCGGCGTTTGTTCGGTGTGCGGAGAAAGTCACCTCCAATCTCCGCGAAATACGCGTAGATAAGTATTGCCCTTGCGGAGGATAAGCCTTAGTATCGCCGCAACAAACGCGGAGAATAGAATGTACATCTGGGAGCGATCCGACTGGCCAGCATTGACATGGCGCGAGGCAGACATAGCCACGCCGCTTGCAGCGGTGCGCCATGATCAGGGGCGGTTGCTCGGCCGTATGGAGGCATTGGGGTTCAAGCTGCGTGAAGAGGCGAACCTGCAAACGCTGACGCGGGATGTGGTCAAGACGAGCGAAATCGAAGGGGAAGTGCTGGACGCTTCCACCGTCAGGTCCTCAATTGCACGACGCCTCGGCGTCGACATAGGGGCGCTCAAGCCTGCCGACCGGCATGTGGACGGTATCGTCGAAGTCATGCTGGACGCAACTGGCAAGTTCGATGAACCGCTGACCGAGGATCGCCTGTTTGCCTGGCATGCAGCTCTGTTTCCATCCGGCCGCAGTGGAATGACGAAAATCCACGTTGGCGCGTGGCGCGATGATGCAAAGGGATCGATGCAGGTCGTTTCTGGGGTGTATGGCCGGGAAACGGTTCACTACACCGCGCTGCCAGCCGAACGGGTCGGACAAGAAATGGAGGCATTTCTAGACTGGTTCAATCAGCCATCCACCTCCGATCCCGTTGTGAAAGCGGCACAGGCACATTTGTGGTTTGTCACGATCCATCCTTTTGATGATGGCAACGGCCGCATCGCGCGCGCAATCGCCGACATGGCGCTGGCGCGTTCCGAAGGCAGCCCGCAGCGGTTCTACAGCATGTCCGCCCAGATCGAGACAGAGCGGAATGCCTACTACGATATTCTGGAACGCACGCAAAAAGGTAATTTGGATGTGACGAGCTGGATGGTCTGGTTCCTGGGCTGCCTGCACCGAACCATTGACGGCGCGCAGGACATTTTGTCGTCGGTGACGTTCAAGGCCAAATTCTGGGAGCGTGCGGCGACCGTTTCACTGAACGATCGCCAGATCAAGGTTCTCAATCGAATGCTGGACGGGTTTGACGGCAAGATGACGTCGTCGAAATGGGCCAAAATCGGGAAGTGCTCTCAGGACAGCGCCAATCGGGATATTGCGGCTTTGATAGAGCATGGATTGCTGGAAAAAGGACCGGGCGGCGGGCGCAGCACGCACTATGCCATCGTTTCCGAAGTCGAATTACTGAAGGGGGCGATCAAGGAAGCTTATGATGCGCCGGATTCCAGCTATTCTGCGCTCTCAGTATCTGATGTCTTCGCCCGCAATGCAAGGTAACGCGATATTTGACTTGCTAGTCCAATACCGCTATGACCGTTAAAACCTTCACAACGGCTATTCATGCCCAATATAACGGTCTAAACGATGGCTAAGCACATTCGAACATATTCCCGCGAAACCGAGCGGGCCATTGCCTATCTGGCAGCGCAGATCCGTATTGCCCGCAAGGAGCGGCGGTTCACCGAGGCGGAAATGGCCAAACGGGTCGGCATTTCCCGCTCGACCTTGCAGGCCATCGAGGCGGGGAATTCCAAGGCGGAAATCGGGTTGGTGCTGGAGCTTGCGGTTCTGCTTGGGGTGCCGGTTTTCGGCGAGGAAGGCGTGTCGCCCCGCGAACTTGGGCGCCTGCACGATACGCTGGCCCTGCTACCGAAATCCATTCGAAAAACCCGCAAGGATGTAGACGATGATTTCTGAGCCCCGCGAGGTTTTTGTCTGGACATGGTTGCCGGACGAGGTTGAGCCGGTTGTCGCCGGTCGAATTGTGACCGAGGGCACGCGATATGATTTCGCCTATGGGCGTTCTTATCTGGCACGCGAAAATGCCATCCCGCTCTATCTGCCAGAGCTACCGTTGCAGGCGGGGGTGCAAGCGCCTCTTGGGTCGCTGGATATGGCAAATTGCCTGCGTGACGGCCTACCAGACCGCTGGGGGCGGCGCGTTATCATCAACCGCTTGACCGGCCGCAAAGGGGCGGATGCAGCGGATGTGGAGTTCAGCGATCTGGTTTACATGCTGGAATCCGGTTCTGACCGGATCGGCGCTTTGGATTTTCAAGCTTCGGCAACAGAATATGTCGCCCGCGGCGGTGGGAGAACGACGCCCGATGATCTAGCAGATCTCGCCCGTGGCGGTGGGACAGCAACCCTCGATGATCTGGCCGAATTTGCTGGCAATGTCGAGGCCGGCAAGCCGGTGCCTGCGCAATTGGAACAGGCAATCCTGCATGGCAGCTCGATCGGGGGCGCGCGCCCCAAGGCGTTGCTTGATGATGACGGGCGCAAGTTGATCGTCAAGTTTTCGGCCCGCAACGACGTGATAAGCATGGTGAGGGCCGAATTTGTCGCTATGCGGCTGGCGGCGCGCATCGGGGTTAAGGGGGCACCTGTCGAACGGGCGCGGGCGCTCGGCAAGGACGCCTTGATCGTGGAGCGGTTTGATCGTGTGCCAAGCGCGCGCGGCTGGACCCGCCGTGCCATGGTCTCGGCCCTGACGATTTTGGGCGAAAGCGAAATGTCGGCGCATCATTTGTCCTATGGTGAA
>JALWOO010000723.1 GCA_027083485.1 Amylibacter sp.
TATTCTGTTCATCGACGAGATGCACACGCTGATCGGCGCGGGCAAGGGTGACGGGGCTATGGATGCGTCCAACCTGCTGAAACCGGCGCTTGCGCGGGGTGAATTGCATTGTGTCGGCGCAACCACGCTGGATGAATACCGCAAACATGTGGAAAAAGATCCGGCTTTGGCACGGCGGTTCCAGCCTGTTCTGGTTGAAGAACCCACTGTCGAGGATACGATTTCCATTCTGCGCGGTATCAAGGAAAAATACGAGCTGCACCATGGTATCCGGATCGCCGACAGTGCGTTGGTGGCCGCGGCAACCCTGTCTGACCGCTATATTTCCGACCGTTTCTTGCCGGATAAAGCCATCGACCTGATGGATGAAGCTGCCTCGCGTTTGCGTATGCAAGTGGACAGCAAGCCGGAAGAACTGGATGCGATTGACCGCGAGCTGTTGCAAAAGCAGATCGAGGCGGAAGCGCTGAAACTGGAAAGCGATGCGGCGTCCAAGGACCGTTTGGAAAAGCTGGAAAAAGAGCTGGCCGAATTGCAGGAGAAATCCAGCGAGATGACAGCGCGCTGGCAGGCTGAGCGTGACAAGCTGGCCTCTGCACGGGACATCAAGGAAGAGCTGGACAATGCGCGTGCGCAGTTCGAAATTGCCCGCCGTGAAGGTGATTTGGCCAAGATGGGTGAATTGCAATACGGGGTGATTCCGGATCTGGAAAAACGTCTGGAAAAGGCCGAGCAAGAAGGCAAAGAGATGATGGTAGAGGAGGCCGTGCGCCCCGAAGACATCGCCTCTGTTGTGGAACGCTGGACCGGCATTCCGATGGACAAGATGTTGCAAGGCGAACGCGACAAGCTGTTGGCCATGGAAGATGCTATTGGCAAACGGGTGATCGGGCAGCGCAACGCGGTGACCGCGGTTGCCAATGCGGTTCGTCGGGCGCGCTCCGGATTGAATGATCCGAATCGTCCGCTGGGGTCCTTCCTGTTTCTGGGGCCAACGGGCGTGGGTAAAACCGAGCTGACCAAGGCCTTGGCCGAGTTCCTGTTTGACGACGATCAGGCGATGACCCGCATTGATATGTCCGAGTTCATGGAGAAACATTCCGTGTCGCGCCTGATCGGTGCGCCTCCAGGCTATGTTGGCTATGACGAAGGCGGTGTCTTGACCGAAGCCGTACGGCGCAAACCTTATCAGGTGCTGCTGTTTGACGAGGTCGAGAAGGCACATCCGGATGTGTTCAACGTGCTGTTGCAGGTGCTGGATGACGGTATTCTGACCGATGGTCAGGGTCGCAAGGTGGACTTCAAGAACACCTTGATTATCCTGACATCCAACCTGGGTGCGCAGGCGCTGAGCAACCTGCCCGACGGGGAGGATGCTTCTGCTGCCAAAGAGCAGGTCATGGAAGCGGTGCGGGCACATTTCCGCCCCGAGTTCCTGAACCGGCTGGATGAAATCGTGCTGTTTGACCGGCTGAGCCGCGATAACATGGACGGGATCGTTGATATCCAGCTTGACCAGCTGCGCAAACGGCTTGCAAGTCGCAAGATCACCTTGCAGGTGGATGACCTGGCCAAAACCTGGCTGGCCGACAAAGGCTATGATCCGGTTTACGGGGCACGTCCGCTCAAGCGGGTGATCCAGAACGAGCTGCAAAACGCGCTGGCAGAGCTGCTGTTGAGTGGCGAAGTGCTGGATGGGTCCGAGGTTCTCGTGACTGTCGAAGACAATAAGCTAAAGCTGTCTGTAACCACCAGAGGCTAAAGCTTTGAAAAACAGGCTCCCGCAAGGAAACTTGCGGGGGCTTTTTTATGCTTTCGGTTTTTATGCTTTCGGTTTTTATGCTTTCGGGCGGTCGAGCGAAAAAACCTCTGTTATTGAGGCGTAGTCTTTGTATCCCAAACGGGCCAGCGGTTGATAGTTTGTTACATCCAGCAGGCCATCCTTGATATGGCTGTCATCAATGTGGATGCCAACCACCATGCCCAGCACCAGATGCTGACCGCCGGGCAGGTCGATGATGTCGTGCAGCCGGCATTCCATCACTGCGGGGGCCTCTTTTACAAAGGGCACGTCGATCATTCGGGCTTGTGTTTTTTGCAGGCCGGCCTTCTCGAACTCGTCAACCCCTTGCGGATAATGGGCGCAAGTGATGTTCATGGCATCGCGCAGCGCGTGGGAGACCATGTTGACGCAAAATTCACCGGTGGCGCGAATATTGGCCACGGAATCCTTGCGCTCGTCGCTGTCGATCTTGCGCGGACCGGAGGAAAACATCACCATTGGCGGGTTTTCGTTGATGGCGTTAAAAAACGAATAGGGGGCAAGGTTGGCGCCGCCCTGTGCATCGCGGGTGGAAATCCAGCCGATCGGGCGGGGCGAGACAATTGCCTTGAACGGGTTGTGGGGCAGGCCGTGGCTTTTGGCGGGGTCATAGAACATTTTGTTTCCTTGCGGATTTGAGGTTTGCCGAGGATGTAGCGCCATGTTATCGCCCTTGCCAGAAGTTTCGTCATTTTGGCGCGGCGGAGGAACCGGATCTGAACCATGTTTCGCATATCGCTTGAAACCAGTGATGACTGGCAGGAGGTCGAGAACCTCTATGATCTGGCCTTTGCGCCGGGGCGTGAGGCGTTGAGTTCCTATCGTTTGCGCGAAGGTGTGCCGCCGGTCGGGGCGCTATCACTGGTGGCGCGGGATGATTACGGCTGTCTTGCGGGGGCTATTCGCTATTGGCCGGTCAGGGTCGGGGAGCGCGGGGATCCGGCATTGTTGTTGGGACCGGTTGCCGTGCATCCAACGGCACAGGGCGAAGGGGTTGGCGGGGCTTTGATCCGCGATTCACTGGCGCGGGCTGCGGAAATGGGATGGAAACGGGTGATTTTGGTGGGGGATTTTCCCTATTACCAACGTTTCGGGTTTCAACCGGCACCAAAGTTGCAGTTCCCGCCGCCAACCAATCCGGAACGCCTGCTGGCGATGCCGTTGCAAGAGGGTGGCCTGGACGGGGTTTGCGGTATGATCCGCAAGGTTGGGACGTCCGGGACCCCGACCGGTTGAGGCGCTTTCAGCGCCACGGTTTTTGAGCGCTGACGCGCGTGGGGGGGCGCTGCCCCCAAGGCTTGCAGCCTTTCCCCCGGGATATTTCAAGAAAATGGAATGAAGACACACCCTATGCGGCGGTGCTTTGGTCCTGTTTTTGCATGCGCAGGAAGGTGAACATGCCCAGTGGCGGGAAGTTCAGCTGTTCGCGCAGCACCAGTTCTTTTTGGCCCTGTGTGCGTTCCATGGGGAAATCTGCGTGCCAGCCGATTTTGCTGGCAAAGGGGGCGATGGCCTTTTCGGCAACGGAGAGCGGGCCC
>JALWOO010000724.1 GCA_027083485.1 Amylibacter sp.
CGCCAATGAGAGCGCCAGTGCAAACACCGTCAAAAAGGCCATTGCTCCGGCGGTAAAGCTGGTCAACCGCGCGGTAAACCCGCTGGGCGGGACCACGCGGTCGGCCTGACGGTCGCCTTGAAACAGCGAAATAATGCTTGAAAAACCAGCCATCACAAATCCGCCCCTGCCAAAACAACCCTGTGGTCCTGTATGCGCAACACCCGTGTAGAGACCTGTTGCTTGGCGGCGCGGATCAAATTCAGGTCATGGGTGGCCAGCAAAATGGTTTTGCCCATTTTGTTCAATTCCACCAGCAAAGCCAACAAGCGCTGCGCCATGTCCCAATCCACATTTCCGGTTGGCTCATCCGCGATAATCAAATCCGGCGACATAATCACCGCCCGCGCCAGGGCCGCCCGTTGCCGTTCGCCGCCAGACAGTTCCGCCGGCATGGCATCGCGGTGTTCCGCCAAGCCGACCCAGCCCAGCAAATCCATCAAATGGCTATCGTCGATTTCGTCGTCGCGTTCGGACACCTTCAAGGGCAAGGTCACGTTTTCCGCCAGATTCAAATGGTCCAGAAACTGGCAATCCTGATGCACAACGCCAATGCGCCGACGGATGCGGGCCACGTCATCGCGCCCCATGGCGCGCACGTCCTGTTCAAAAATCCGCATCAAGCCGCTGGTCGGTTGCAGGGCTTTGTAGCATAATTTCATCAAAGTGGTTTTGCCGGACCCGGAAGGTCCGGTCAAAAAATGGAACGATCCCGGTGCCAGACGCAAGTCCATATCAATCAGGATATCCCGCCCACCATAGGAAAAAGCCGCGTTTTTTAACTCGATCAAGCCTATGCTCCTGCTTTTTTTGTGTCTCGTTTGCCTATGGCATGAATATATGCAATCTTTACAAAATAGAACAGATACTTGGAAAGAGTGGCTTGCAAGGCTAGAACTATACAAAAAGCTGATTCGTCGGGGGGCGGGCGGCACATAAATCAGTGAGGCTTTTATGCGTTTGGTTTGTCCGAAATGCGTTGCACAATACGAAGTTGCAGAGCAGGAAATCCCTGAAGAGGGCCGCGAAGTTCAATGCGCAAACTGTGGAAACATCTGGTTTCAGGACCGGATCGTGATGTTTACCGAGAAGCGGGAAACCGCCGACACAACAGATGAATCGCCGCAAACAGACGATCCCGAGCTTTTCGAAGACCTCGACGGGGTTGGCGAAGTGGCCTTTCAACGGCACCGCGACGAGATTGCCGACCCTGCCGCCGACCCGTCAGAGCCGGTTAAATCCGGAACACCGGACGATGATTTCGAAAACATTCTGGCAGATGATGCCGAAGAATTCGACGAAGAGCCGGAATATGAAGATGACCCGCCGATGGACACCCCCGAAGGCGGGCGGCCTTTGACGGATGACGTTCTGGATGTTTTGCGCAAAGAGGCGGAATTTTCCAGCAATCGCGCCGGAGCCGTAGAAGACGAAGAAACCGCGCCCCCACCTGTTTCATCCGATGCGCCATCCGAGAATGAAGAACACGCCCTTGAAGAACCGCTGGAAACCGATCTGGATGAATTGACCGCCTTCCTTTCGTCCTATGAAGCAGACAACACGGAACCGGCACCGGAGGAAGAAGAAACCCCTGAAGTGGCCGAAGAGCCGCAGGAACAGAATGATAGTCAAACCCCGGTTTTTGACCCCCTAAGCGATTTGGATGCCATCCGCAGCCAGCTCGACAGCATTGGCAGCGACCCCGAAGATGCGGGTCAGGAAGAAGACCCTCTCGAGGCCAGCTATACACCGGTACTGCCAGAGGATGACAGCCTCAGCGACGAGGATTTCAAGCCTGATATCGAAATTCCGGATCTGGAAACGGCCACCGCTGCTGCACAGGCTGCACAAGAGCCGGAGGAATCCGTTACAGATACGCCTGCCGGATTTGATCCGGAGGCCTTTGCCCTGGATCTGGACAGCTCCGAAACCGAAACAGACTTATCCGATGCCATTCCCTTTGACGATTTTGAGGAACCCCGCCCGCGTCGGGCTTTTCGTGCCGATATGGCCACGGATGACCCCGTAGAGGTCGGCTCCTCCGACGAAACCTTCTTTGCGCAAACGGATGACAGCGCGCAGCCCGCCCAAGAACCCGCTGCTGATGATGATACTTCTGCTATTCCTGCAGCTTTGGCATTGGGTACCAAGCGCCCACGCACCAGTGGATCAACACGCCGCATACGGAAAATTGCCGAACCCGAAGACCTGATTGGCGCGACAACTCCTTCCGAACCGGCCAAAGCCCCCGCCGAGGCCTTGTCCCGCCCGGTGCGTCCGGCCAAATCCACAAGCAGCGAACGTCCGGGACGCCCGACAAAAGCATCGGAAAAGCCGGCAACTTCCCGCAAGGAATTGTTACCGGATGTAGAAGAGCTGGATTCCACCTTGCGCGGTGAAGGCCCAACAATTAAGGCCGAACAGGACACAGCAGATATCGATGCGCCCCCCGCCAGCAAAAGCTTTGGTCGGGCCTTTGTCTGGACCCTGTTGATTTTGGCAATTCTGGTGGCGCTTTATGTGATGCGCCCGATGATTATTGCCGCCCTGCCCGCCAGTGGCGTGGTGTTGAACCCCTATGGCAACTTCATCGATTCAATGCGTCTGATGATAGAAAGCCTGATCGGTTAAAACGCGGCCCCTTGGGGCCACGTTCCGGCATTTTGGCGAACCCGCTTGCGTGATTACACAAGCTCGATGGCAACGGCTGTGGCCTCGCCACCACCAATGCACACGGCAGCAATACCTCTCTTGCCGCCGGTCTGTTCCAGCGCATTTACCAGCGTTACCAGAATACGCGCGCCAGAAGCGCCGATCGGATGGCCGAGCGCACAGGCCCCGCCATAGATATTCATCTTGTCGTGGTCGATTTTCAGATCGTGCATAAAGGCCATGGGCACCACGGCAAAGGCTTCGTTCACTTCCCAGATGTCCACATCATCGGTGGTCCAGCCCAGTTGATCCATAACCTTTTGCGCTGCAAAAATCGGGGCCGTGGAAAACCACGCCGGTTCCTGTGCGTGGCTGGCATAGCCCTTGATGATCGCGCGCACCGGCAGATTTTCCGCCTTGGCAGTTTGTGGCAAGGCCAGCACCAGCGCCGCCGCGCCATCGGAAATAGACGAAGAATTCGCCGCTGTTACCGTACCATCCTTGCGAAAAACCGGCCGCAGGGTGGGGATTTTCTCGGGGCGGGCCTTGGCCGGTTGTTCATCGGCGGTGATGGTGGTTTCACCCTTGCGGGTTTTCAAGGTCACCGGCGAGATTTCCCGCGCCGCAACGCCGCTTTCCTGTGCAGCCAAAGCACGGCTCAGGGAT
>JALWOO010000725.1 GCA_027083485.1 Amylibacter sp.
TAGCCACGGTTGCCATACTTGACTTTGGCTTGATCTCGCCGCAATCTTGTTTGTGTACAAATGATATTTGCGCGAGGATGCTTTGACGGCCTTTTTTCAACCTGAAAACCTGACCGAGGCGCTGGAATGGCTTGACCGGAACAGCGGCACCATCGCGGCGGGATGCACCGATTTATTGGCGGCGACCTCTGCGCAATCCCTGCAAGGGGATGTGCTGGACGTTGGCGCTCTTGCAGAGATGTCGGGGATTTCAGCGCAAAAGGACGGCTGGCGCATCGGGGCCGCTGCCACATGGGCGGATCTGGCCAGGGCAGAGCTTCCGGCGGCGTTTCACGGCTTGCAACTGGCGGCTTTGCAGGTGGGGTCAGGGCAAATTCAACAGGTGGCAACGCTTGGCGGCAACCTGTGCAATGCCTCACCGGCGGCGGATGGTCTGGTGCCTTTGCTGGTGCTGGGGGCGGAGGTGGAACTGGCCTCGCTGCGCGGACGGCGGCGCATGGCGTTGGCGGATTTTGTGACCGGCCCGCGCCAAACCGCGCTGGCGCCGGATGAATTGATGCTGGCGGTGCATATTCCCCGTGAACAAACAGGCGGTTACAGTGCCTTTGTCAAATTGGGCGCGCGTAAATATCTGGTGATTTCCATTGCCATGGCAGCGGCACGGGTGGCGGTGCAGAAGGGTAAAATCACCGACTGCGCGCTGGCAATCGGGGCCTGCGGGCCGGTGGCGACGCGCCTGCCCAAGGTCGAGGAAATGTTGTCGGGAAGGCCGGTGCAAAGCGCGCAAGATAGCCTGAGCGAGGCGCTGATCTCGGCGCAAATCGCCCCGATTGACGACATCCGCGCCGACAGCGCCTATCGCCGGCAAGCGGCAACAGAGGTGCTGCGCCGTGCCCTTGAAACTGCATTGGAGGCGGCGCAATGACGGAAAAAACTGTTCTGACTGTAAACGGCCAGCGCCATGAATTATCCGTTGATCCGGCGCGGCGTCTATCGGCTGTTTTGCGCGAGGATCTGGGGTTGCGCGGCACCAAGGTCGGCTGCGATGCGGGCGATTGCGGCGCGTGCAGCGTGTTGGTGGCGGGGGAGGCCGTCTGTTCCTGCCTGATGCCCCTGGCCCAGTTGCGTGGCCGCGAGGTAACCACGGTCGAAGGCCTGTCAGAGGGCGGGCTGTCTGCCTTGCAACAGGCGTTTTTGCGCCATGGCGCGGCGCAATGCGGGATTTGCACGCCGGGCATGTTGATGGCGGCTCAGGCCCTTCTGGCGCGGAAACCTGCACCGGATCGCGCAGAGGTAGAGGCGGCACTTGGCGGGGTTTTATGCCGCTGTACGGGCTACAAAAAGATCATCGACGCGGTGATGGATGTTGCGCCGCGCCCTTTGGGCGCGACGCCGCCTGCGGCGGGCAAGGCGGTTGGTGCGCGGCTTGAACGGCTCGACGGGGTTGCCAAGGTTGCGGGCAGCGAAATATTCGGCGCGGATCGGGTGCCCGATGATGCGCTGCTGGTCAGGGCGGTGCGCGCACCGTTTCACGCGGGGCGGTTTACCTTGGGGGACGTCGCGCCTTGGGCCGCGGCCAAGGGCGTCACCGTGTTGACGGCGGCGGATATTCCCGGCGTGAACCGCTATGGCGTCATTCCGGGGTTTGAGGACCAACCGGCCTTGGCGGTTGATCGTATTCGTTTCAAAGGCGAGCCGGTGGCCTTGGTCGTTGGCAATCCGGCCGTGGTCGAAAGCCTCGATCTGGCGGATTTTCCGCTGGATTGGCAGGAAACCCCGCCGGTTCTGACACAGGCCCAATCCCGTGCCACATCGGACACCCCCCTTCACGAAACACGGGCGGAAAACGTGCTGATCACCGGCAAGGTCAAACAGGGGGATGCGGCACAGGGGCTGGCAAGCGCCGCCCATGTGGCCCATGGCAGCCTGAAAACCGCCTATGTGGAACACGCCTATATCGAACCGGAGGCCGGTGTTGCCTGGCTGGAAGACGGGGTTTTGAACATTCATGCCTGTACGCAGGCCCCGATCATGGATCGCGATGCCACTGCCGATATTCTGGGTCTGCCGCGCAACCGCCTTCGCATCCGCGAAAGTGCCACCGGCGGCGGGTTTGGCTCCAAGCTGGATGTGACCTTGCAACCCTTGATCGGGCTGGCGGCGCTGAAAACCGGCAAAGCCTGTCGCATGGTCTATAGCCGGCGGGAGTCCATGCAAACCACCACCAAACGCCACCCGGGCGACATGCAGGCGCAAATCGGTGTGGCTGCGGACGGGCGGCTTCAGGCGATGGTGTTTTCAGGGGATTTCAACACCGGTGCCTATGCCAGTTGGGGGCCGACCGTGGCCAATCGGGTGCCGGTGCATGCCTCTGGCCCTTACCGGATGCCGAATTACCATGCCGAGGCCACCGCCTTGCACAGCAACGGGCCGTCCTCTGGCGCGTTTCGCGGCTTTGGTGTGCCTCAGGCGGCCTTGTTGCAGGAAACCCTGTTTGACGATCTGGCGCTGATGCTGAACATGGACCGGCTGGAATTTCGCGCGCTCAATGCCTTGCGGGATGGCGACCAAAGCGTCTGCGGACAAGAGATGCAGGGCGTTGGTATCGGGGCTTGTCTGGCGGCGCTGAAAACACCGTGGCAGCAGGCAAATGCCCGTGTTGCGGCCTTCAATGCGGATCATGAACATGTCAAGCGCGGTGTCGGCGTTGCCTCTTGCTGGTATGGCTGCGGTAATACGGCACTGCCCAATCCGTCCACCATCCGCTTGGGGATCAAGCCGGACGGCAGCCTGTGTCTGCATCAGGGGGCAACCGATATCGGGCAGGGGGCCAATACGGTGATCCCGCAGATTTGCGCCGATGCGCTTGGCGTGGCGATTGCGGATTTCACGCTGATCGGCACGGATACCTTTTTGACGCCCGATTGCGGAAAAACCAGTGCGTCGCGCCAGACCTATGTGACCGGCAAAGCCGCCGAAATGGCGGGGCAGGCCTTGCGGCGCGCCATTCTGGGCCTTGCCAATGCGGGACCGGAGGCCGAAATAACCCTGCAAGACGGCGGTATCGTGGTGACAGACAACCACCGGACCCGCCGGATTGAACCGGCCAGCCTGCCGCAAAACGAATTCGGCTATGTGCTGATGGTCGAGGAAACCTATGATCCGCCCACAAAAACGCTGGATGAAAACGGGCAGGGGGTGCCCTATGCGGTGTATGGTTACGGGGCGCAAATGGCAGAGGTCGAGGTTGACTTGCGCCTTGGCACCACGCGGGTGATCCGGATCACGGCGGCGCATGATCTGGGGCGGGTGATCAACCCCTTGCTGACCGAAGGCCAGATCGAGGGCGGCATTGCC
>JALWOO010000726.1 GCA_027083485.1 Amylibacter sp.
CGCCATATCGGCAATGGAAAAATCGCCGCAAACATAATCACGCCCTTGCAATTGTCTGTTCAACACCCCGTAAAGCCGCGCGGTTTCCGCCCGATAGCGGTCCTGCGCATAGGGCAACACCTGTGGCGGATCCATCATGGGGGCATAGGTCAGGAAATGATGCGTCTGCCCCGCCATCGGGCCAAGCCCGCCCATTTGCCACATCAACCATTGGTCGATCTCGATTTCCTGACGCCGTGACGTGCCGTAAAACAGGCCGGTTTTGCGCGCCAGATACTGCAAAATCGCGCCGCTTTCAAAAATTGAAATCGGCTTTCCGTCCGGCCCCTCCGGATCCACAATCGCCGGCATCCGGTTGTTGGGGGCGATTTTCAGGAAGCCTGGTTCGAATTGTTCGCCCTTGCCGATGTTCACCAGCCTGACGGTATAAGGCAGGTTCATTTCCTCCAGCGCGATGGAAATTTTCCAGCCATTGGGGGTGGGCCAATAGTACAGCTCGATCGGGTCTTGCATGCGGTTTCCCTTTGCTTGTGTTGCGGTTTAATCTGGCACAAGGAGGGCTGAATGCAAAGGGAAAGCCGCTTCACCAGTTTGTGATGCTGCCGGCGCGCGCTATCGCGGCATGCGCACAGGGGTCATGCTGAGCGGGCCGGGAACCGCCGTGCCCAGCAGATCGCGCATTTGGGCAAAGCCGGTCAGGGGGCGGTTTTGCAAAAACACCGCTTCCAGCTGGGACACAAGCGCCGGTTTGGCCGCGGTGGCCCTGATATCCAGCATGCGGGCACAAAAACCGGCAACAGGGCGGCGAACCACCGGATTATCCAGCCGGATATCGAGCCAGTTTTTACGTGGAAAGGCAAAGCCCCTGGACAGCAACCGGTCCGCCGGTCCGGGACGGGGGCCAAAATGATGCATCAGGCGATGAAACAGCGGCTGATGCGGGGTGGTCACGTTGTAAAACGCAATCTTGCGTGCCACGGGGGCCTGTAGCGCCAGCAGGGTAAAGGCGCTGAATTCCACGGCAGACAGGCAGATCAGGCGGGATAAATTCGGCTGTTTTACCTGTGGCAAGGCAGAAAGACAGCAGCGCGCGCCAAGGGAATGCCCCATTAAATCAATACGGTGATCCGGTGCCAATTCCCCAATCAGGTTGATCAAACCGGCCAAAGCCTGCGACGCCTGACCGGCCAGATCATAGAGCCGCCCCACATCGGGCACCACACCGGCAAAACGGGCCTTTGCCGACCAGTTGAAATTTACCGACAAAAGCGGTTTGGCGCGGGCCTGTCGTAAAACGTCATCCGGAGGCCAATCCTCGTGCCCATGAACGTAAATGATCACCGGCTCCCCCTGCGGGAGGCGGGCCAAAGCCGGTTCCAGCCTGTGGCGCAAATCGCGCCGGGGCCAGTCCGGATTTATTACTTTGTCCCCACATGCTGCCACCTGAATGACTGTCATATTTGTCGCCTCATTCGTTTCGTTCGCTCAAGGCATAGGCCCGATAGCTTACGATTCGGTGAATTGCCGGACAATTTTCCATATTTTTTGCTTGCGGGAATTGACCCGTTCGAAACGATGCTCTAACCAGCGCCTGTGGCGATTTGTTACCGGATTGTGGGCCACGTTAATCATACCACTAAAAGGTCGCGGACATGTTTGTACCCCGATCCTCGCCGGTCGGGTTTTTTTGTGGGGCTAAGGCCCGGAAAGGCAAACAGATGCAGAAATGGAAGTCGAAAACACGTGCGGTCCATGCGGGCGCGAAACGCAGCCAGTACGGGGAGCTGTCCGAGGCCATGTTCCTGACGCAGGGCTTTGTTTATGACACGGCCGAACAGGCACAGGCGCGGTTTGTGGAACTGGGCGCGGATGAATATATTTATGCGCGCTATGGCAACCCGACCGTGGCCATGTTCGAGGAACGCATTGCCGCCATCGAAGGGGCAGAGGCGGCTTTTGCCACGGCTTCGGGCATGGCGGCGGTGAACGGGGCGTTAATGGCCACGTTGAAGGCGGGCGACCATGTGGTTTCCGCCCGCGCGCTGTTTGGCTCGTGCCTCTATATCCTCGAGGACATCCTGCCGCGTTTCGGGGTGGAGGTAACCTTTGTTGACGGCACCGATCCGGAGGCCTGGCGCGCCGCCTATCGCCCCAACACCAAGCTGTGTTTCTTTGAGGCGATTTCCAACCCGACGCTGGAAGTGATCGACATTGCCGCCGTCAGCGCCATTGCCCGCGAAAACGGGGCTATGGTGGTGGTGGATAATGTTTTCGCCACGCCGGTATTCCAGCGCTCGCTGGCGCTGGGCGCGGATGTGGTGGTGTATTCGGCCACCAAACACATCGACGGGCAGGGGCGCTGCCTGGGCGGGGTGGTTCTGGGCAAGCGCGATTTTGTGCGCGGGCCGCTGGAAACCTATCTGAAACACACGGGTGCGGCCATGAGTCCGTTCAATGCCTGGGTGATGCTCAAGGGGCTGGAAACGCTGGAGCTGCGCTGCGAGGCGCAGGCGCGCAGTTGTGTGCGGCTGGTCGAGGCCTTGCAGGGGCATCCCAAGCTTGAGCGGGTGATTTATCCCTTTGCCGCGAATCACGCCCAGCAGGAATTGGCGCGCCGGCAAATGAGCGCCGGCGGCACGGTGATTTCGCTGGTGATCAAGGGCGGCAAGGAAGCGGCCTTCCGGTTTTTGAACGCTTTGCAGATCGTGACCATTTCCAACAACCTTGGCGATGCCAAAAGCCTGATAACCCATCCGGCCACCACCACCCACCAACGCCTGACGGCGGAGCAGCTGGCGATGCTGAACATCAGCGACGGGCTGGTGCGCTTGTCTGTTGGGCTGGAGGATGGGGATGATCTGATTGCGGATGTGATCGGGGCGTTGGGCGCGGTGTAGGCTAAAAGCCACAGAAATATTTGATAATTCCGTACACATACAGAACGCTGAACAGGATGTTGATGTACTTCAACTGGCGTTCTGTATGTAGCCATGCGCAATAAATCCAGATCAGGCAAAAAGGCAGGCCCAGCAGCATCGGCCAGGGTTGCCAGTTCTGCACAATCGCAATGGTCGAAGCCAGCCCCAGAGCAAGCGCCAACCATTTCAGTTGCTGTTCAAAATCCGCAAGCGAACGCCGAGTCATTCTTTGACCTTTCAGAGTATAGGCTATTTAATATGTAAATGAGGGGCCACAATACGGGCAGATTGTCCGTTAGCACAAGTAGCCGCAGCAGTCCAGAAAATCTGTGCCAAGGGGCAAATGATGACACGCCCTTATGCTTCAGGCTTTGCCCCGTGTCACAAGCCCCCAGACCACCATGCCCGCATAGGCAAGGCAGAGACCGGCCAGTGATAGCCAGGTAAAGGTCAGCATGGCCGCCCCCAGAAAGGCAATCCCCACCAGCAGGAAACGTGTGTGTTCGCGCCGGATCGACACGGCCTTGAAGGACCATGTGGGCACGCGGCTGATCAGGGACCAGCCGATCAGGATCATCCAGATGCTGACCAGAGCCGAGGACATATGCGGGGTTTGGGGAAAGGCAAAATCGAGGTACATGGGGGCCATCACCAAAAGCGCGCCGGCAGGGGCCGGAACGCCGACGAAATAGCCGTCCTTGGTGTCGTGGTTTTCCGATTTATTGGCCACGTTGAAACGTGCCAGACGCACCACGCAGCACACGGCAAACACCATCACCGCGATCCAGCCGAAACGTTTCAGATCCTGCAAGGCCCAGAGGTAGACAACCAACCCCGGTGCCACGCCGAAGTTGGCGAAATCGGCAAGGGAATCCAGTTCCGCGCCAATGGCGCTATCGGAATTCAGCGCCCGTGCCAGCCGCCCGTCCAGCCCGTCCAGTACTGCCGCCAGCAAGACCAGAACCACCGCCTGCTGGTAATGGCCAAAAACGGCTTGCTGAATGGCGGTCAGGCCGGCGCAAATGGCGATAATGGTCAGCACATTGGGCAAAAGCTGCACAAAGGAGAGCTGTTTTTTCTGAGGTTCGGCGGGCTCTGTCACGGGTTACTCCAGTTTTCCGCTGCGTCGGGGTTCGTCTGAGTTCAGATCCGCCAGTACGGTTTCTCCGGCGATGGTGCCCTGACCCACACAGACCAGCGGGTTGACGCCCTCGGGCAGATACACATCAACACGGCTGCCAAACCGGATCAGCCCGAAACGTTCGCCCACGTCGATTTCATGGGGGGCCTGAACAAAGCTGACAATGCGCCGCGCTACAAGGCCGGCGATCTGGGTGGCGACGATATGGCGGCCATCGGCCATTTCGATGCAGATGGAATTGCGTTCGTTATCGACCGAAGCCTTGTCCAGCGACGCATTGAGAAATTTGCCCGGACGATAGGCGACCTTGGTGATGGTGCCGGGCACGGGGGCGCGGTTCACATGGCAGTTGAACACATTCATAAACACGCTGACGCGGGTCAGCGGGCCGTCGGACAGGCCGAGTTCTGCCGGTGGCACGGCCTTTTCGATCAGGGAAACCACCCCGTCGGCGGGGCTGATCACCAGCCCTTCGCGGGTGGGGGTGGTGCGTTTGGGGTCGCGAAAGAAGTAATAGCACCAGACGGTTAAGCCGACTCCGATCCAGCCCATAGGTGCCCAGACCCAGAAAAGAATCGCCGTAATCACGGCGAAAATGGCAACAAAGCGGATGCCTTCGGGGTGCATTGGTTTGATAAAGGTGCCCATCATGGTCATGAGATCGTGTTTCCTTGCGCGTATGAACGTCGACAGAATGGCGGCAAAACGGTTTTTTGGCCTTTGAGGGGTGGTATAAACGCCCTGAGTTGCTAAACGCAAGAAGAGTCATCATGGTTGTGCAACCGGCCAGGATAACGGCTTTGCAATTGGAAACACGTCTGAACCGGGAAGAAAAGACATGTCCTCTATACGCCGAAAGGGCGTCGCCTTGTGGAACCGGCTGATTACAATCGGCACCGCAGGGTATGATCGCCAGACGCAAAAGCGGATTGTGGTCACGAATACACTGGCGATGCTGATCTGCCTGTTTATCTTGCCCTATCTGGTGCTGTATTCCTCGCAGGGGGCCAAAGCCATGGCGGTGCCGTTGCTCACGGCGTTTCCGATGTTTCTGCTGGTGATGCTGACGCCCTTGATGCACCGCTTCGGGTCGAATGTGGCTGCGTGGTATCTTTTGGCGCTCTGGGCCGGTTTTTCGGTTTTATACAACTATTTTTTCGGTCGGGATGCAGGACTGCAATATCTGTTTTTACCCGGTTCGGCGGCCGGTATTCTGGTTTTCGGCGTGCGTCAGGTCAAACCGGCCTTTTTGTCGATGCTGCTGGGGGTTGCCGGTTTTCTGGTGACGGAGAACCTGTTTATGACTTCGGCCCCCTTTATCGTGATTTCGGCGGAGTTTGCCCGCCTGATGTATCTGGTTTCGCTGGTCACCTCCTTTGCCCTGATTTTCGCGATCGTGTATTTTGCCAATTTGCAGGCGATGACCGCCGACGAGCGTTTACAGGAGGAATACCAGCGCTCCGAAAAGCTGCTCTATAATGTGCTGCCCGAGGCGATTGCCAATCAGTTGAAACAGCAACCGGGCAAAACCATTGCGCGCGCCCATGAGAGTGCCAGCATCCTGTTTGCCGATATTGTCGAATTCACCCCCAAGGCCTCGCGCCTGAGTGCCGCGCAGATTGTGGAATTGCTGAATGCGCTGTTTTCGGAGTTTGACGATCTGACCCGCAAACACGGGTTGGAAAAGGTGAAAACCATTGGCGATGCTTTCATGGCGGCCGGCGGTTTGCCGCTGGAACAGCCGGACCACGCCGAAAGGGTGGGGCGGCTGGCGCTGGATATGATCCGCAGCGTGGAGCGGTTTTCCGGTATGGCGGGGGAACGCATCCTGCTGCGCATCGGCATCAATTCCGGTCCGGTGGTGGCCGGTGTGATCGGCAACCAGAAACTTGTTTACGATGTTTGGGGTGACACGGTGAACACCGCTGGCCGGATGGAAACCTATTGCACGCCACAGCGTATTCAGGTAACTACTGCGTTTCGGGATTTAACCTGTGATGTGTTTGCCTTCGAGCGGCGTGGCCGGATTGCCGTCAAAGGTTTGGGGCTGGTGGAAACCTGGTATTTGACGGGGGTACTTGCTGAGCAGAAACCGCAACCGGATCAGGGCAAGCAGGTTTCCAGGCTGTCAGCCTGATGCTTCGGGCTGGCAGGCCGGCTTATCTGAATTGGGGTTTGCAATTTCAGTAAGCAACCCCCATCTATAATGGTACACGCGGGGTTAGTATTTGAGAGACTAACGGCTTTGTGCGCTGTGGGACTATGGGAGGACTGGGAAGATCTTGCAGGCTAAGCGGAACACATTGCTTGATTTGTGGAACAGGTGGATAAACCTCGGGACGCAGAGCTATGACGGCAACACGCGCAAACGGTTGGTGACAACCAACCTGTTGGCGACTCTGGTTGCGGTTCTGACCATGCCCTATACGATTCTTTACGCGTTTTATGACTTTCATGCGTTGTTTATTCCGCTGGTGACCCTGTCTCCACAGATTTTCCTGTTTTTACTGACCCCGTTTTTCCACCGCTTTGGCCCCTATGCGGGGCCGTGGTATCTGGTCACGGTCTGGCTGTGTTTTGCTTCGTTGTACACCTATTATTTCGGGGTTGAATCCGGCTTGCAGTATTTCTTTCTGCCCGGGGCGACGGGCAGTATTCTGGTGTTCGGGGTGAGTCGCATTTTTTCGTCGCTGTTTGCGATGATTGCCGGTTTTATCGGCTTTCTGATTGCCACACATGTGTTTTTGGAACCGGCCCCGTTTTTGCAGGTGGATGAACAATTCCTGACAATCATGTATGTGATTTCCCTGCCGTCGTCTTTTATTGTGGTGTTCGGCATTGTGTTTTTCGCCGGTATTCAGGCAAAGATCGCCGACGAGCGTTTTCAAGAGGAATACCGGCGCTCCGAAAAGCTGCTCTATAATGTGTTGCCAGAAGCGATTGCCAACCAGTTGAAACAGCAACCGGGCAAAACCATTGCGCGCGCGCATGAGGGTGCCAGCATTCTGTTTGCCGATATTGTCGAATTCACCCCCAAAGCCTCGCGCCTGAGTGCCGCACAGATCGTGGAATTGCTCAATGCGCTGTTTTCGGAATTTGACGATCTGACCCGTAAACACGGGCTGGAAAAGGTGAAAACCATTGGTGATGCTTTCATGGCGGCCGGCGGCTTGCCGCTGGAACAGCCGGACCACGCCGAAAGGGTGGGGCGGCTGGCGCTGGATATGATCCAGAGCGTGGAGCGGTTTTCCGGCATGGCAGGGGAACGCATCCTGCTGCGCATCGGCATCAATTCCGGTCCGGTGGTGGCCGGTGTGATCGGCAACCAGAAGCTGGTGTATGATGTCTGGGGGGACACGGTAAATACCGCTGGCCGGATGGAAACCTATTGCACGCCGCAACGCATTCAGGTCACCACCGCGTTTCGGGATTTAACCAGCGACGTGTTCACCTTTGAACGCCGTGGCCGTGTTCAGATCAAAGGCCTTGGTCAGGTCGAGGCCTGGTATCTGACCGGCCTGATTGCAGATGAAAACAGGCAGCCCGAGACAGCTTTGTCGGCCTGAAGTTACTCGATGCCGGCAATAATGGCGCGCAGCACGTCAACCCCGTCGCCTTTGGCCGAGGAGGTCTGCACCAGCACCGGATAGGCGGCAGGGTGTTTGGAAATGCCTTCGATGGTTTTGGCCATGACCTTGTCCAGCTCGCCTTTTTTCAGCTTGTCGCATTTGGTCATTACCACCTGAAACGGCACGGCGGATTTATCCAGCAGGGTCATGATTTCCTGATCCACCGATTTCGGCCCGTGGCGCGCATCGATCAGCAAAAACACACGGCGCAGGGACGGACGCCCTGACAGGTAGTTTTTCAACAACCGCTGCCATTTGCCCACCACAGCCACCGGCGCATTGGCGAAACCATAGCCGGGCACATCCACCAGATAGTGATCCTCGCCCATGGTGAAAAAATTGATTTCCTGCGTGCGCCCGGGCGTGTTGGATGTGCGCGCCAGTGCGCGGCGGCCGGTCAGGGCGTTGATCAGGCTGGATTTGCCCACGTTGGAGCGGCCCGCAAAGCACACCTCCAGCCGGTCGGCAGGGGGCAGGCCATCCATGGCCACCACGCCTTTAAGGAATTCGGTATTGCCCGCAAACAGCAAACGCCCCTTTTCAAGGGCTTCGGCGTCGGGTGTTTCAGCCAGAGAGAAAATGCCGGACATCAGAGTAATTCCACTTGATCGTTAAGGGTGAGGGTGCCGCCTTTGATGACTTCGGCCTTGATGCCGAAATCGCGGTGGTCCCAGTTGGTTTGCAGGGTTTTCAGCATGTCGCAATCGCGCTCACCGGTTTCAGGATCGGTTGATGTGGCATGGCAGCGCTCGATGCGTTCGCGCACCCGCAGCACCACGGTACCGATGCGGATATCGCGGTTCAGCCAGTCGAATTCCTGCCATGCGGTGGCACCGGCCAGCCAGATATTGCCGCGAAACCGCAGGGGCGACAGCGGCTTGCCGGCGGCCTTTGACAGGGCGGCAAGCGAGGCATGGGTGTTGATCGACACAGACGGCCAGCGCGAATCCGTCAGCCCGCGATCAGGCACATGGAACAGCGCCGTGGGCGCAACGCGGCTGGCGGGGATCATCGGGCGGGTCCAGTCCACAAAGCGTTGCGCCTGCGCGGGGTCCATCGGGTCAAAGTTGATTGCGCCGTGGCGCGGGTGGGTCAGGGTGATTTCGCCCCTTGCCGTGTCCACACGGGCGCGAATAGCCATCAGTTCGGGGGCCTTCACACCGCGGGTGAAATTGTTGCAATGCACCCATTCAGGGGCGTTAAAATCAACAGCGGCGGCCTCTTGGGCCACCGCGAATTTTCGATCCCATGGCAGGCATTTGCCTGTCTCCACTGTCACAGAGGGCAAAGCCTCCACCCCGTGCGCCTTGACGGGGTGGCGATATATTTCCGTGACAGTCAGGGTCATGTCTTGGGTTTTCCGAATTTGGCAAAGCCCTTTTTGATGTTGCCGAACACATCCGGCTTCACCCCCTGGCTGCGCATAATCAGATACTGCTGGGTAAAGGTAATGGTGTTGTTGGTGATCCAGTACAGCACCAGTCCCGAGGCAAACCGGCCCAGCATGAACATGAACACCCAGGGCATCCAGGCAAAGATCGTGGCCTGTGTTTTATCCGCCGGTGTCGGGTTCAGTTTTTGCTGCAACCACATGGTAATCCCCATCAGGATTGGCAAAATGCCAATCGAGAAGGTGGCCAAAAAGCTGGTGGGGTCCGGTGCGTCCCAAGGCAGCAGGCCAAACAGGTTCAGAACCGAACTTGGATCCCGTGCGGACAAATCCTGAATCCAGCCAATCCAGGGCGCATGGCGCAATTCGATGGTGACAAAGATTACCTTGTAGAGCGAAAAGAAGATCGGAATTTGCAAAAAGATCGGCAAACAGCCCGCAGCCGGATTGGCCTTTTTCTTCTTGTAGAGCGCCATCATTTCCTTTTGCAGGCGTTGACGGTCCTCGCCGCACTGTTCTTTCAGTTTTTCCAGCTCCGGCTGCAATTCCTTCATCCGCGCCATGGAGACATAGGATTTATAGGCCAGCGGGAACAACAGCGCCTTGATGACGATGGTCAGACCAATGATCGCCCAGCCCATGTTGCCAATGATGCCTTTCAGGAAATGCAGCACCGCAAACATCGGTTTGGTGATGAAAAAGAACATGCCCCAGTCAATCGAATCGATGAATTTTTCAACGCCAAGACGGGTTTCATAATCCTTGATGGTGGCCCATTCCTTGGCACCGGCAAACAACATGGTGGAAATTTCGGTGGTTTCACCGGCCGGAATATCCATGGTCGGCAAACGCATGTCGATTTGATAGGTGTCATTAGCGGGGGTGTATTTGGATACAGAGGTAAACTTCTGGCCCGGTTTTGGCACCAGCGCTGTCATCCAGTATTTGTCCGTAAAGGCGATCCAGCCGTTTTCCTCGACTTTTTTCACATCCACATTGGCACGCTCGGTTTCGGAGTAGTCCTGATCCGGCATCTTCTTGTATTTGATTTCCTGCAATTCGCCGTCAGAGGCGCGCACCACGCCTTCGTGCAGGATGTAAAAGCCGATCACATCCGGTTCGCCCTTGCGCGCCACGATCCCGTAAGGGGCCATACGCACGGTTTTGCCGGTGTTGTTTTCTACCGATTGGGTGACGGTGAACATATAGTTTTCGTCAATCCCGATCTTGCGGAAAAACACAAGCCCCTTGCCGTTGTCCCATTTCAGGGTCAGCGGCGTTGCCTGTGTCAGCTCCGCATCGCTGTCGCTATACAGGCTCCATTCGGTTTGTGGACCGGGCACATCGCTATAGGGCAGATCGCCCGCAGGGGCCCAGCCATAAAGGGTGTAATAGGCCTTGGGACCACCGGCAGGAGACAGCAGGATCACCTTCTCGGAGGGATCATTCAGGCGGACATTGTAATCCAGCAGTTGCAGATCATCGATGCGCCCGCCAACCAGCGACAGGGAGCCGGAAACCCGTGGGGTTTTGATCTGGATCCGGTCGGATTTGGCCAGCGCCGCATCGCGGGTTTCGGCCTGTGTTGCGGCAACCGTCGCAGGTGTTGCAGCGGCCCCTTGGGCGGCTGGCGTGCTGGCGACATCGCCACCGGCAGGTGGCGTGGCGGTTTGCCCGACAACAGGCTGTTCCGCCTGCGGCGGCACAACGTCTTGCGGCGGGAACATCCAGAACCAGCCAAGGATCACAAGAAAGCTGAGCGCGGTTGCAAGAATGAGGTTTTTATTCTGGTCGTCCATCATAGGCCCTGAATACAGTGTAAAGTCTCGTTGGGTTCAATAGAAATAGGGCAGAAAGGTCAAGAGACAGGTCAATGTTTCTGGCCCGTTTGGGCGAAATGACACGTGAATCTGATCAACCGCGGCCAATTCTCTGCACAAGCTGCGCCTCTGCGGGAAGGCCGGTAAAGTTGTTCTTGAAAAGTTCCGCCCGAAATGCGAAATCTGGGTTTGACACTCCGGAGGCCCGATGCCCTATCAGTTTTACGAATTCTTTGCCGGTGGCGGCATGGCTCGCGCCGGTTTGGGGCGGGGTTGGCGGTGTCTGCTGGCCAATGATTTTGACCCCAAAAAGGCACAGGCCTATCGGCGCAACTGGGGCGGCAAGCATCTGATTGTAGACGATATTCGCAACATCGCGCCCGAGGAAATGCCGGGCAATCCGGCGCTGGTCTGGGGGTCTTTTCCCTGTCAGGACCTGAGCCTTGCCGGCAATCAGGCGGGGCTGGGCGGGGCGCGATCGGGCACCTTCTGGCCGTTCATCGCACATTTGCAGGCTTTGGCACAGGATGGGCGCTTGCCGCCGCTGGTGGCGCTGGAAAACGTGCTGGGAACGCTGACCTCGCACAAGGGGGCGGATTTTACCGCGATTTGCGGGGCTTTGCACGATCTGGGCTATGATTTTGGCGCGGTGGTGATGGATGCGGCGCTGTTTGTGCCCCAATCGCGCCCGCGTCTGTTTATCATTGCCCTGCGCCGCGATCTGGCACCTGTGGGGGTCGGGCAGGGGGCTGATCCGCTCTGGCATCCCAAACGCCTGACCGATGCTTACGGGCGGCTGCCAAAACGGTTGCAAAAACACTGGCTCTGGTGGCAAATGCCGGCCCCCAGGCCGCGCAAATTGCAGTTTGCCCAGTTGATCGAGGAAAATCCCACCTCCACCAAATGGCACACGGCGGCGCAAACCACGGCGCTGTTGTCGATGATGAGCGAGGTCAATCTGGCCAAGGTCGAAACCGCCCGCGCTGCCGGTGTGCGCATGGTGGGCACGATCTATAAACGCACCCGCCATGAGCACGGGATCAAGGTACAGCGCGCCGAAATCCGCTTTGATATGGCGGGCTGTCTGCGCACACCGGCGGGGGGATCGTCGCGCCAGCTGATTATGGTGGTGGAGGGGGCGAAGATCCGTTCGCGCCTGATTTCCACCCGCGAAACCGCCCGCCTGATGGGGCTGGCGGACAGTTACAAATTGCCGGAAAATTATAACGAGGCCTACCATCTGACCGGTGACGGGGTGGTCGTGCCGGTGGTGCGCCACCTGGCGCGGCATCTGTTTGAACCGGTGTTGAATGCGGCGGCTCCCGCGCTGAAAAGGCAACAGGCATGAGCGAAATTCCTTGCGAGAAAAACGCCGAGCTGCGCCAGAAGATCATTGAATTTGCCGAGGTGCTGAAAACCCAGAGCCATTTGCTCGGGGATCACGGGCTGGACGCGCAGGATTTTTACCAAAGCGGGCTGTTTCGCGGCGCGATTGAACGGATTCGCGGCCAGTTTTCCGCCGCTATGAAACAGAAACGGCAATTCGTGGCGCAGGTTCTGGACCATATGCAGGCAGGCGGGTTTATCCGCGAATGGTTCTCCGCCGGTGAATCCAACCGGCATGATTATTCCGTGACCCTGAACACGGGCCGGATCGCGATTATTGAATTGAAGGGCTGTCTGGACGGCAATAACACCAATATTTTCGAGCGTCCCCCCCATGGCGATGAATTTGTGCTGTGGTCGGTGTGTTCCAATCCGGGGGCGGACCCGCGCCATAACCTGTGGTCGGGCATCCATACGCGGCTGTCTGCGGAAATAATCGAGCGGGAACAGCGGGTTGACGGGCTGATCGTCTGGGACTGGATTTGCGGCACCACTGCGCGGGCCTGCCCAAAGCTGTCGGAAAAAACCGTGGTCGGGGAATATTGCCTGCCGGCCCCCTGTATCTATCTGTTTCCGGCCACTGTGCCGAGCGTGCGCAACAATCCCAAACCGCGGGTGAATACCTTGGCGGATGTGGGGTTGCTGGCGGCGATGCAGCAGTGTTTTGGCGGGCGTGACGAAGACCTGCATC
>JALWOO010000727.1 GCA_027083485.1 Amylibacter sp.
GGGCCACATCGGGGCGCAGCAGGATTTCGACGGTGCCGGAGTTTTCGCCGGCAACCTCGATCACCAGCACGTTTTCGGGGTCTTCAGCGGCCAGCAGCGGGCTTGCCATCAGCAAGACCATTGCCAGCAGGGATTTCAGCAGCTTCATTTGTCTGCTGCCACTTTCATGGAGATCATCCGGTCAGGTTCTGCCGGTGGCTCGCCTTTGGCGATTTTGTCCACATGTTCCATGCCGGAAATCACCCGACCATAAACGGTATATTGGCCGTTCAGAAAGTGGTTGTCGTTGAAGTTGATAAAGAACTGCGAGTTGGCGCTGTCCGGGCTTTGGGAACGGGCTGCGCCTATGGTGCCGCGATCATGGGGCAGTTTGGAGAATTCAGCCGGAACATTCGGTTTGTCCGAGCCGCCGGTGCCTGCCATGCGCAGGTTGAAATTGTCTTCCATGTTGCCATTGGCCACATCGCCGGTCTGCGCCATGAAACCGTCAATCACACGGTGAAAGGCAACATTGTCGTATTTGCCTTCGCGGGCCAGTTCCTTCATGCGTTCCACATGTTTTGGGGCCACGTCCGGCAACAATTCTATAACGACTTCGCCGTCTTTCAGTTCCATAATGATCGTGTTTTCGGGATCTTTGATTTCAGCCATTGCTTTCTCCGCATGTGGTGAGTTTGGTTTGGCGTGCAACATAGGTCATGGCACGCCCAAGGGAAAGGGAAGGTTTGTTATTCGCGGTTATTTGCCGAGTTTGCGTTTCAGCGCCTGAACCACATCCGGGGGCACGAATTTGGAGACATCCCCGTCAAGGCGATAGATTTCCTTGACCAGCTTGGAAGCGATGGACTGGTATTCCGCATCCGCCATCAGAAAGGCGGTTTCGATTTCATCGTTCATGGCGCGGTTCATGCCGATCATCTGAAATTCATATTCAAAATCCGACACCGCGCGCAAACCGCGAATGATAAGAGAGGCCCCCACGTCTTCGGCACATTGAATCAGCAGGTTTTCAAATGGATGTACCACAATTTCCACGTCGCAATCGCGTGCGATCTGAACGCAATTGTGTTCAACCATGGCCACGCGTTCCTCGAGCGAGAACAACGGCCCCTTGTCGCGGTTGATGGCGACACCGATCACCAGCCTGTCCACAAGGGAACAGGCACGGCGAAAAATATCAATATGGCCAAGGGTGATGGGGTCGAAAGTACCGGGATAAAGACCTGTGCGCATGGGGGAGCCTCGTCTGGGTTGGTTCTGTTGCGACCTTTACGGCGGCAAAGCCAGATTGCAAGCGAATTTTCCCCCTGTACCGCTGCGCAATTTTCGGAAACATTTGCGCGCGTATATTTCAGTGACGGGTGTGTTTCGCCGCCAGATGCCTCCGGCGGGGATATTTAAGACGAATTCGAAACAGAAGCCGGATGGCTAAAGCCGGTCCTGGCTAGAAACCGGCGATCATGCCTTCGAGGGCTTCTTTTTCGTGGCTGACCTCGTGCAGGCGGGCGCTGACCACGTCGCCAAGAGAAATCAGGCCAATCATTTTGTCGCCTTCCATCACCGGCATATGACGAAAACGCCCCATGGTCATGGTGTTCAGCACCATCTCGGCGGTATCGATCACGGTTGCGGTGACAAGCTTGCTGGTCATAATGCTGCTTACGGTTTCCTTGAGGCAATCTGGACCGCGGGTTCCCAAAATCCGCACGATATCGCGCTCGGAAACGATACCTTTTACATCCGTTCCGGTTACAGAAACCACCAGCGCCCCGATCCGGTATTTTGCCAACATCGCAGCGGCATCGCTGATGCATGTATCCGGTTGTATGGTTTCGATGTCTTTGGAGTTTTTTCCGGCGAGAATGTGTTGAACCAACATTTATGTAGTCTCCTTTGTTTTCTTTCAGGTTGCACAATAGTTGGGCAAGCTGTCAAGCATTCGCCTTCAAATTGCACATAGCCCTGCAAGTTTGCGGCGGTGCCGTTTTATTAGGCAGGAAGTCTTGCGATAAATGCACAATAATTAGGCGATAAATTACAGGTTTGCCTCTAATTTACGCACTTCGGCGCGGATTTTCGGGATCAACAAATCCGCAAAACGGTTGAGGCGTTCCACTTTGCGGTCATCCGCGTGGCGCACGAGGTAAAAACTGCGGGTCAGGGAGACCTGATCGGTCAGAATGCGTTGCAGTTGCGGATAGGTTGGAATGGCGAAATCATGCACGATGCAGATACCGGCCCCGCCCCGCGCCCAGTTCAGCTGCACCGAAAAGGAATTTGACGCCAGGGCCGGTTTGACCATCTCGCCGACTTCGTGCATGTAGTCCAGCTCGTCGGCAAAAATCAGGTCTGAAATATAGCCGATCATGCGGTGATGTTTCAAATCGGAGGTTGTCCGTATCGGGTCGTGGCTGGCCAGATAATCGCGTGTGGCGGCCAGATGCAGATGGTAGTCGGTGATCTTTTGCACGGTCAGGCGGCCTGCCTTGGGCGGGGAGACGGTAATGGCCATGTCGGCCTCGCGTTTGGACAGGTTCAGCACCCGCGACAGGGCCACGATTTGCACCTCCAGCCCCGGATTTTCATTGCAGATTTCCGCACAGACCTGCGGCAGAAGGTAATTTGCGGAGCCATCCGGCGCACCGATGCGCACCGTGCCGGTGAGCTGGTCCTGATTGTCCTGCACCTCGCCACGCGCAAGGCGCAGGGCCATTTCCATCTCGTCCACATGCACCAGCAAGCGTGCGCCCGCATCGGTCAGGTCATAGCCCTGGGGGGACCTCGAAAACAGGCGGGTGTTCATGTCCTCTTCCAGACGGGTGATCCGCCGGCCAAGGGTTGCCGGGTCCATTTTCAGCACCCGTGCCGCCGCCGTGAGGGAATTGCTGCGTGCCACATGTAAAAAGACCTTGAGATCATCCCAACGCAGATGTTCGTCCATGGGTTCATCCCGACAAAAATGCAAAACACTTTTGGCATAATGCCCCTGTTAATTGTAAAAACGCAAGACTAATCTGCCGCCAGCATTCATGCAAACAGGAGGATTCCCGATGAAACAGATCGGTCACTACATCAACGGCGAAGAAGTCGCCGGTACCAGCGGACGCACCGCTGACGTTTACAATCCGGCCACCGGCGAAGTCATCGCACAGGTTGCGCTGGCGGATAAATCCGAAATGGACAAAGCCGTTGCCGCGGCTGCGGCTGCGCAACCGGGTTGGGCTGCTGTGAACCCGCAGCGTCGCGGGCGCGTGATGATGAAAGCTGTGGAATTGCTGCACCGCGATATGGACAAGCTGGCCG
>JALWOO010000728.1:0-715 GCA_027083485.1 Amylibacter sp.
CTGGAATTCCTTTGCCGTTCTGGCGCTGCACAGCGGTGTGCCCGAACAGCCGGTCAATGCCATAAGCGGCTCTGCCCGTGCCACATGTCAGTTGCGTTTTGTGGTGGGAACGGATGTGCCCGATATTCTGCCCGCCCTGCGCCGCCATCTGGATGCCAACGGATTTCAACAGGTGCAGGTAATTTTGAACGAGGCCGGCCGCTTTCAGGCCACGCGCCTTGAGCCGTCCCACCCTTGGGTGCAATTTGCGGCCGGATCAATCGAACGGACCACCGGCAAGGCCCCGCATATCCTGCCCAATCTGGCCGGATCATTACCCAACGACAGTTTCACCGATATTCTGGGCCTGCCGACCGTGTGGATTCCCCATTCCTATCGCGGCTGCTCCCAGCACGCGCCGAATGAACATATGCTGGCGACCGTGTGCCGTGAAGGGTTAGAGGTCATGGCCGGTCTTTTCTGGGATATTGGCGACACCCCTTTGAATGTGCCGACCGGATGCTTACATACGACTGAACAAAAGGAGACGGACCCATTTTAGGCATCGGTGATCTGGTAGATAGTCTTTCGCGCAGTGCGGGCCAGTTGGCCGATGGCGTGTCCGAAACCCTGTTTGAGCCGGTGATCCGGCTTGGGGTCACCGGATTGTCGCGCTCTGGCAAAACCGTGTTTGTGACCTCGCTTGTGGCTAACCTGCTGGATCGTGGACGTATGC
>JALWOO010000728.1:725-3300 GCA_027083485.1 Amylibacter sp.
GACGTATGCCGCAACTGACCGCCGCCCGCGAAGGCCGGATTTTGGCCGCGTTTTTGCAGCCGCAACCGGATGATCTGGTGCCGCGTTTCGAATTTGAAAAACATCTGGCGGCGATGACCGGCCCGGATCCCCATTGGCCCGAAAGCACCCGCGCCATTTCGCAACTGCGCCTGTCGCTCAAGGTTGCGCCAAGCGGTTTGTTGTCCGGGTTGAAAAGCCCGCGCACCGTGCATATCGACATTGTTGATTACCCGGGCGAATGGTTGCTGGACCTGCCCCTGATGCACCAGAATTTTGCCGAATGGTCCAAGGATGCGCTGAAGCTGGCGCAAACACCGGCGCGCCGCGCAATGGCGCAGCCGTGGCTGGATATGCTGGAGGGGCTGGACCCGGGCACCCCGCTGGATGAGGCGACCGCCCAAAAGCTGGCGGAACTGTTCACCGGATACCTTGCCGCAAGCCGTGCTTCCGGCCTGTCCGCCTGTGCGCCGGGGCGGTTTTTGCTGCCCGGCGATCTGCAAGGCTCGCCCGCGCTGACCTTTACCCCGCTGCCCGCCGGAAAATCGCCGCGCGGCTCGTTGATGCGGGCGTTTGAGCGTCGCTTCGAGGCTTATAAAGCCAAAGTGGTAAAACCCTTCTTTCAGGATCATTTTTCCCGTATTGAACGCCAGATCGTGCTGGTGGATACTCTGACTGCCATTCACGACGGCCCGCAGGCAATCGAGGATTTACGCGGGGCCATGGCCGATATCCTGACCTGTTTCAAAACTGGCAAAAACGGATTTCTTTCGGGACTCACCGGAAAATCGGTGGAAAAAATCCTGTTTGCCGCAACCAAGGCCGACCATTTGCACCATACCCAGCACCCTGCCCTGACCGCGATCATGCGCGCGCTGGTGCGACAGGCCAAGGATCAGGCGGAATACTCCGGTGCAAAAACCGAAGCCATGGCCATCGCCAGCCTGCGTGCCACAGTGGAGGAAGTCCATTCCCCAAACGGCAGCCCGCTGAATTGCGTGCGCGGCACCCTTTTGGAAACCGGCAAGCAGGCGGCCCTGTTTGCCGGTGATTTGCCTGCCGATCCGGCACAGTTGTTGAAACCGGCGGCAGAAGGGGCGAGCCGCTGGCTGGACGGGGATTTTTCGGTGATGGCCTTCAAACCGGCGGAAATCACCCTGAAACCGGGTGAAGGACCGCCCCATATCCGGCTGGATAAAGCCGCAGAATTTCTGATTGGGGACAAGCTCGGATGACAGATGCACGTGCGCCTATTGTGATTGATCTGGAGGACAAGGAGTCCAGAGCCACCCCCGCCGATGTGGCACCGGTACCGGAGCCGGATTTGCCGGATCGGGCGCTGGCAATGGACCATGTCACGGCAATTGCCAGCCGCAGGGGATCGCCTTTGCTGGGATGGTTTTTAGGGGCGCTTGGCAGTTTGATCGGGTTTATGGTGTCGGTAGCGCTTTGGGATTTTGCCGCTGATCTGCTGGCGCGCAATGTCTGGCTTGGGCGGCTGGCGCTTGTGTTGCTGGCGGTGACGCTGGGAGCGCTGTTGCTGATGGTGGCGCGCGAATTGGCCAGCCTGTCACGGTTGCGAAAAATTGATACCCTGCGCAGCCGTGCCGAAACCCTGCACGCCGATGGAACGCTGAATGATGCGCAGGCCTTCAGCGATGATCTGGCCGCGCTTTACAAGGGGCGGGCGGATCAACGTTGGGGGTTGGCTGAATTGGCGGACCACAGGGGCGAGGTTCTGGATGCGGATGCTTTGCTGGCGTTGAATGAAACTACCCTGCTGGTGCCGCTGGACAAACAGGCCAGTGCGGCCGTCGAATCGGCGGCGCGTTCTGTGGCCACGGCAACGGCGATCGTGCCGCTGGCGCTGGCGGATGTGGTGGTGGCGCTGACGGCGAATGTGCGGATGATTGGCCAGATCGCGCGGATTTACGGCGGGCGATCCGGTACGTTGGGATCGTGGCGGTTGATCCGCGGGGTGGCGGCGCATCTGGTGGCCACCGGCGCGGTTGCCGTGGGGGATGATCTGATCGGTTCCATCGCGGGCGGTGGCGTGGTTTCCAAGATTTCGCGCCGTTTTGGCGAAGGCATGATCAACGGTGCCCTGACTGCGCGCGTGGGCATTGCTGCCATAGAGGTCTGCCGCCCGATGCCGTTTCAGGCGGCAGCAAAACCCAAGGTTTCAGGCGTAATCTCGCGCGCCCTAAAGGGGTTGTTTTAGCTGAAAACCGGTGGCTGGCTCGGATCATAGTCACGGGTTTCAACCCCCATACGCAGGCCGCGCCCGATGCGGCGGGCCAGCAATTCCCATGCATCGGCGGTTTCCGGTTTCAGGGTTTCGTGCAGGACTTCTGCAAATAGATCCAGCCATGTTTCAAACATTTCCGGTTTGATCGCCATCACGCCTTTGTGGACCATCATCGGATTGCCGTTATAGGAGCGTTCAAACAGAATCGCATTGGCCCAGAAATCCGCAATTTTGGCCTCATGCGGGTTCCAGATTTCCGGTGACAGGGTCAGGCTGTCGATAAACACCGGCCCGATCACCGGATCCTTG
>JALWOO010000729.1 GCA_027083485.1 Amylibacter sp.
ATTGCCATCCCCCGCATGAAACACATTGCCAACCCCCAGCCCGTATTCCGCCGACAGCTCGCCAATCCGGCGCAGCACATAGGGCAGCTCTGTCACCGGAATCGTGCCGTCCAGACACATGTAATCATTGATCTGCCCCATGGCCCCGAACGCCGATTTCCGCCCCAGCCAGATTTTCGCACTTTCCTCGGCACTCCGGCTTTCGCGCAGTTCCACCGGATTATGGCTGCGTGCAATATCGCAGATCACTGCCAGTTGCGCCTCGATCTCTGCCTTTGATCCTTCAACCTCGACAATCAACAAAGCCTCGCAATCGGGATAACCCGGATGGGCAAAGGCCTCGGTGGCTTCAATACACGGACGGTCCATAAATTCGATCGCCACCGGCAACACACCGGCCTTGATGATGTCGGACACACATTGCCCCGCGACCTCGTTGCTGTCATAGCCGATCAGCACCGGACGCGCGCCTTCGGGTTTGCGCAGAATACGCAGCGTCGCCTCTGTTACCACCCCCAGCTGGCCTTCCGAACCACAGATCAACCCCAACAGATCATAGCCCGCCGCATCCAGATGCGCGCCGCCGATTTCAAGCACCGTGCCATCCATCAGCACCATGGTCACACCCAGCAGGTTATTGGTGGTCACCCCGTATTTCAGGCAATGCGCCCCGCCGGAATTCATCGCGATGTTTCCTGCAATGGCACAGGCCAGTTGCGACGACGGGTCCGGTGCATAGAAAAAATCCTGCTCCTCTACCGCGCCACTGACCGACAGATTGGTACGGCCCGACTGCACGCGAATAATCCGGTTGACGTAATCGGTTTCCAGCACATCATTCATCCGTGCCACCCCCAGCACCACGCTGTCGGCTGTGGGCAAAGCCCCCCCCGCCAGCGACGTGCCAGAGCCACGCGGCACCACCGGCACGCCCAGTTCATGGCAAACCTTCAGCACGGCAGAGACCTCCTCTGTGTTAGCAGGCAAGACCACCGCCATGGGCGCACAAGTATAGGCACTGAGCGCATCACATTCATAGGCGCGGGTTTCGACCTTGCCATGGATCACTGCGTCTTCGGGCAGTACAGATTGCAAACGGGCTACAATTCCGGCCTTGTCATCCAAAATCCGCGCATCAGGTTCGGGCATGTCCATCGGGAGGCTCCTATATCAGGGTTTGGTAACTTAATATTACCAATTTAGGAATATGCAAGCCTTTCCGCAGGCTTTATCAACAGTATATGGATCATACGCTTTCAATTCTTCTGCAAAATTTCACCCTTTGGGATGCGGCCGGCCTGATTTTGCTGTTGCTCGGCTGGCTCGGGGGCACCGCCATGATCGAACGTACTCACGCCAAACGCCCCTCGATGCACGCCTTGATGAGCGATTATCGCATGCAGTGGATGCAGCAGATGATTACCCGCCAGCCACGTATATTCGACATGACCACACTGACGATGATGCGACAGGGCACCGCCTTTTTCGCCTCGGGCTGCATGATTGCCATTGGTGGCTGTGTGGCGCTTCTGGGCAGTTCGGATCAGCTCTCGGTTCTGGCCAGCGACCTCAGCCCTGAACTGGTCGCGCCCCGGTCGGTGTGGGAGCTGAAAATCCTGCTGATGATGCTGTTGCTGGCCAGCGGTTTTCTGAAATTCGTCTGGGCCATGCGATTGTTCGGCTATTGCGCCATTGTAGTTGCCGCCACCCCGAACGAACCGGAAGACCCGCAAGCCGGCCCCATGGCCACCAAGGCAGGGCACCTTGCCAATACCGCCGCCAAAAGCTTTAACCGCGGCTTGCGTGCCATCTATTTCTGCATTGCCGCACTCACCTGGCTCATCGGTGCCGGTGCCTTTATTCCGGCCACATTGATCACCATCTGGATTTTGTACCGCCGCGAATATGCCTCCCAATCGCGTGTCATCATCGAAGGGTTACGCTCTACCGACAGGTGAATATTGAATATAGGGCACCACAGTATGTTGACCTGCCCATAATAATCGATCAATATATAGAGGAAAGCGGGATGGAACACGCCAAACCCGCTTCGCCTTATGTGACCTGAAACGGTCGGCTTCTCGGGGGGGGAGGATCATGAACAAGCAATCTTGCTTTGCGCATCCACTTGCATATCGGATCCGGGTCTTGCGGCCTGTCTGGCTCACTCCACACAACCGGAAACTGACGCCCCCATAAGGCGCCCCCCCCCGAGTTCATCCGTATCCCTGTACCCTTGCAAAAGTAAAAACCATGCGTAACCTTCTTCAGTCTATTGTCCTCATGCTGGCCGGTGTTGGCGTCTATTTCGTCATCCAGATCCTGTTTTTCCCACAAACAGCGCCGCAGGAAACCGAAGTCGCCGATCTGACGCGGGAGCTTTCCGACATCAAACAGGTAATCGCCCGTATTTCAGAAGACAGCGCGCAAATCAGCCCGCCGGTAACGGTACCCGCCACTGCCGCCCCGATTCCGCAAAGAAAACCGCAAGTGGTGACAAAACCGCTTGCCTCGGGTTCTGCAACAGCCAAACCCAAAGCCCGCCCGACAATCGAAAGCCGGAAAACCGCCCTGAACACCCCCTCGGAGGCCCCCAAGACCTCCAATCCCTTTGACGACGACACGTCCAAGGCTCAATTGCTCGCAGCCATTGTCCGCGCCGTCAAAGCCCAGACCGAGGACAGCATTGCCCCGCCGATCACGCCGCAGGGTGTCGGGGTCGAGGTCCGCGTTGTCCAAGGCACAGGGGACAGTGTTTCGCATTATTTCTATACCATCCAGAAAGGCGACAGCCTGCGCTCCATTGCCCGCAATTTCTATGGCGACCCGACCCAATACCCCCGCATTTACGAGGCCAACAAACGGCTGCTTCCCAACCCTGACCGCATTCAGGTAGGCCAACGCTTGCGGATTCCCCCCAAGGCCTGAAGCCTGCGCTGACAGCCCCTCGCATTAGGGCCTATCCGCCCTAATGCGCCTTGGCCCAATTGGCCCCCTGTCCTGCGTCCACCGTCAGCGGAACATCCAGTTTCACAGCCGGCATGGAAGCGTTTTCCATGACGCGGCGCACAACGGCAGTGGTTTCCTCGACCGCACTTACCGGCACTTCAAAGATCAGTTCATCATGGACCTGCAACAGCATTTTGGCAGGCAGATGGGCGGTGGCCTCGGGCATGCGGATCATGGCGCGCCGGATCACATCGGCTGCGGTTCCCTGAATCGGCGCATTGATCGCCGCACGTTTGGCAAACCCCGCCTGTGGCCCTTTGGCCCCGATATTGGCGGTGTGTATCTTGCGCC
>JALWOO010000730.1 GCA_027083485.1 Amylibacter sp.
CAGGCACCCTGTCCCCCGAAGGCCGCAAAAACTGGCGGTTTCAGGGCGAGGTCGGGGCCAGCGTAACACAGGAATGCGTGGTCAGCCTGCAACCGGTAAAAGCCCGCATTGATACCCCCGTCACCCGTCTGTTTCTGGGCGATTGGCAGGAACCCGAAGCTGATTCCGTCACTGAAATGACCCTGGACGAAGACTCAGAGCCGCTTGGCCGGGAAATAAACCTGTACGACATCGCCCTTGAGGCCATCGCCCTTGCCCTGCCCGATTTCCCGCGTGCAGCAGATGCAACCCTTGAAAAACAGGTGTTTGCAGAGCCGGGCGTCACCCCGATGAGCGATGAAGAGGCCAAACCTTTTGCCGGACTTGCCGCCTTGAAGGATAAAATGCTGGACAAGGAGTAACCAGACCATAATAAGGCTTGCAGAACCGCGAAAACTTTGTATTTTCGCGGCTCTTGTATTCAGGCGGCAAAACGCCCATGCTCCCTAAAGGAGCAGGACCGTTTTTCCGCGCAGCTGGGGGCATCCCCCAAATATCTTGAGGTTATGACATGGCTGTCCCTAAGAGTAAGATCACCCGTTCCCGCCGCGGCCAACGCCGTTCCCACGATTCGCTGGTAGCAGCAAATCCGAACGAATGTCCAAGCTGTGGCGAATTGAAGCGTCCCCATCACGTGTGCCCCTCCTGTGGCCACTATGCGGATCGCGAAGTTGTTGCGCTGGTCGATGATGTAGATCTCGACGACGACGCGGCCTAAGGTTGCTCGGGCGGGCTGAAATGGTATGACGCATGACGCACCACAGCCCCCCGCTTCTCCTGTTATCATATCCATAGACGCCATGGGCGGTGACCATGGCGTTTGTGCTGTTGTGGACGGCGTGGCCCGTGCAGCCCATAAAAACCCCGGGATTCGCTTTTTGATTCATGGGGATAGCGTTGAAATCGCGCAACAGGCCGCCAAACACAAATCCCTGCAAGACCGCTTTGAAATCCGCGCCACCGACAAGGTCGTGGGCATGGAAGACAAACCCAGCCATGTAATGCGTCACGGCAAGGGCACCTCCATGTATTCCACCGTTGACGCAGTGCGCAATGGCGATGCGGCGGTGGCGGTGTCCTGTGGCAACACCGGCGCGCTGATGGCGCTGTCGATGATCCGCCTGCGCAAAGCGCTTGGCGTCAACCGTCCGGCCATTGCGGTATTGTGGCCGTCGCTGAATGAAAACGGCTTTAACGTGATGCTGGATGTGGGCGCGGATATTCGCGCCGATGAACACGACCTGTTCAAATACGCGCTGATGGGCGCGTCTTATGCCCGCAACGGTTTGAACATCCCCACCCCGCGAATCGGTTTGCTGAATGTGGGCACCGAAGAACACAAAGGCCGCCCCGAATTACACGAAGCCAACCGCATGATCGGCAATGCCGCCCGCGCCAACGGCTATGAATACGTAGGATTTATCGAAGGCGGCGACATTCCCTCTGCCAGGGTCGATGTGATCGTCACCGATGGTTTTACCGGCAATGTGGCGCTGAAAACCGGCGAAGGCACCGCCAATCTGATCGCCCACCGCATGCGCGATTCCTTCAAGAATTCGATCTTTTCCCGTCTGGGTGCCCTGTTTGCCTATACCTCGCTGAAACGCCTGCGCTATCGCATTGATCCGCGCCGGGTAAACGGCGGGGTGTTTTTGGGGCTGAACGGCACCGTGATCAAATCCCATGGCGCAGCAGACGCCACCGGCGTTGCCGCCGCGATCCAGCTGGCAATCCAGTTGGCCAAACTCGGGTTTACCGAAAAACTCGCCGCCCGTATTGCATCCGGCTCGCTGAACAGTCAGGATATACCGGACGACCCAACAGAGACTCCCCAGAACAAATGACCATTACCCGATCAGTACCCGTAGGTGTGGGGCATTATTTGCCCGAACGTGTTGTTGAAAACGCGGAATTCGAATCATGGGTGGATACATCCGACGAATGGATTCGCACCCGTTCGGGCATTGAGCGGCGCCATTTTGCCGCCGAGGGCGAACTGACCTCGGATCTGGCCATTGCCGCCGCCAATAATGCGCTGGCGGATGCGGGCCTGACAGGCGCAGACATCGACGCCATCGTTCTGGCTACCTCGACACCGGACCAGACCTTCCCTTCCACCGCCACCAAGGTGCAACACGCCATCGGCATGAAACAGGGTTTCGCCTTTGACGTTCAGGCCGTCTGCGCCGGTTTTGCCTATGCACTAACCAACGCCAACGCGCTGATTGTGGCGGGTCAGGCCAAACGCATCTTGGTAATAGGCGCAGAAACCTTTTCCCGCATCATGAACTGGAAAGACCGCACCACCTGCGTATTGTTCGGCGATGGGGCCGGCGCTGTGATCCTCGAGGCCCGAACCGGCACCGGCGACACATCGGACCGTGGCATCCTTGCCTGTGATCTGCATTCGGACGGGGCCTTTAACGATGTGCTCTATGTGGACGGCGGCGTCTCATCGACGCAAACCACCGGCGTGCTGGTGATGCAGGGGCAGGAGGTCTTCAAACACGCGGTGCAAAAGCTCGCCCAAACGGCGGATGCGGTGCTGGCCAAAGCCGGCCTCGCCCATGCGGATGTAGACTGGATCGTGCCGCATCAGGCCAATATCCGGATCATCAAACGCACGGCCGCCAAACTGGATGTGCCCATGGACAAGGTTGTGATCACCGTACAGGACCACGGCAACACTTCGGCTGCCTCGATCCCGCTGGCCCTGTCCGTCGCCAAACAGCGCGGCCAGATCAAACAGGGCGACTTGCTCCTGACCGAAGCCATCGGCGGCGGTCTGTCATGGGGTGCCGTGCTGATGCGCTGGTAGCGCACGCCCCCTTAACAAAACCTTTGCACCTTGGCGCTATAACATCCCCCGACGTCACAAGTGGTTACAGGTTCCCCCGGCAACAACCGGGGCAGCCGCCAGATACCAAAGATCGCAGGTAGCAGGGCTAGGGCGTGCCCTCCTTTCCCCTTTCGCACCGGTTTCGACCAAAAATTCGTCAATACCGTGTCAATTGAGCGCCGACAGGGCTGCCCCTTTCAAGCGAGATTGGCATGGTAGTGGCGAATTTTTGTGAAATTCCGAAGGGACGCGGCGCATTTTGTCGCTCGCTTGCAACTTTGCGCTTCCGATACCGGTATCGCTGCGCTCAAAGTCGCGGCGCGGGCAACAAAATGCGCTCGCGCCGGTGCGAAAGGGGAAAGGAGGGCACGCCCTAACACCCCTGATTGGCACAAAAACCGCACGGCGGGCCCGCC
>JALWOO010000731.1 GCA_027083485.1 Amylibacter sp.
CCGATGAACCGACAACCGCGCTGGATGTGACCATTCAGGCGGAAATCCTGTCGCTGATCAACAATCTGAAAAAGGAAACCGGCACCGCCGTGATGTTCATCACCCACGATATGGCGGTGGTGGCGCAAATGGCGGATCGCGTAGTGGTGATGTATCGCGGCAATCTGGTCGAAGAAGGCCCTGTCACCCAGATTTTCGAAAACCCGCAGGCAGAGTACACCCGCGCCCTGCTGGCGGCTGTACCAAAACTCGGCGAAATGAACGGCAAAGCCTATCCCGAACCCATGGCGATTGTCGGCGAAGAATCCAAAGGTCCCGGCGCGCCCGTCATTCCCGGCGAGGAGGTTCTGCTCGAAGTCAAGAACCTGACCACGCGCTATCCGGTCAAAGGCGGCTTGCTGCGGCGCACGGTGGCCAATGTGCATGCAGTCGAGGATATTTCCTTTACCCTGCGCAAAGGCGAGACCCTGTCTCTGGTCGGCGAAAGCGGCTGTGGAAAATCCAGCGCCGGCCGCTCGGTGCTGCGCCTTGAGGAACCTCTTTCCGGTCAAGTGCTTATCAATGGCCAGAATATTCTGGAGCTGAATCCCAAAGAGCTGCACGAAGCCCGCCGCAACATGCAGATGATCTTTCAGGACCCCTATGCCTCGCTGAACCCGACCCGCAAGGTGGTGGATCAGGTGATTGAGCCGCTGCTCAATTATGGCATCGAAAGCGGCAGCGCCCTGCGCGATCGCGCAGCAGCCCTGTTTGACCGTTGCGGGTTGCCCAATGCCTTTCTGGATCGCTACCCGCATGAATTTTCCGGCGGTCAGCGTCAACGCGTGGCCATTGCCCGTGCGCTGGCGCTCAATCCCAAGCTGATCGTCGCAGACGAGGCTGTTTCCGCCCTTGATGTATCGGTTCAGGCGCAGGTGATAAACCTGATGATGGAACTACAAGCCGAACTGGGCATCAGCTATCTGTTCATCAGCCACGATATGGCTGTGGTCGAGCGGGTTTCGCATCAGGTGGCGGTTATGTATCTGGGGCGTATTGTCGAGCTTGGGTCGCGCAACGAGATTTTCAACAACCCGCAGCACAGCTATACTCGGACATTGCTATCGGCTGTCCCCCGCCCGGACCCTCGTAATCGGCAAGTTGACAAGGTGTTGAATTTCAAGCCCATTCCAAGCCCGATTTTCCCGACAGGCCATGAGCCCGGTCCATCACAGTATCAAGAAGTATCCACCGGGCATTGGGTTTTGCAAAACGATTCATAGCGATCATTTTGGGGGAACACCCGGGAAAAGGTGCGATTGTGGCCCCCTACAGACCACAATCGCGTGCTACCCATCTCAACGATTCTGGTGCGCAAAAAGGAAAAGGCGCAGACTGAGCAACCCCAAAAAAATACCAATTACACCTCAACCCACGCCCCGCCTCTACACAACCATAGAAGGCCTGCACAAAATCCGTTATTCCCTCTCTTTTCTCAATTGCTATTTCGTGAAATACAGGCAACCATTCGCGAAATGCAGCACATAGGTACAATGAAAACTACTCTACTCGTCCTAAAGAAGAGGCTCCTATCGCCAATCACCATCCTAGGATGGAGTGTCAGTAGTTCGATCCTGGCGGTCATGGGGCCGTTCAATACATATGTGGTGCAATCCTTTGAGGGACGCCTCCTGTTTTGGTCCGGTGTGATTCTTCTGGGCACTGTTTTGGGGACAGTTATTCAGGTACTCATCCGCAAGGCATTTTCCCAATGGCACCTGATTACCATGACTGTTGTTGCCTGGGGGATTTTCACTGTGGTGCAATGGCTGCTTGTTTTGGTTATTGTCAACAAGGTTTACGGCCATCTGGAATTGCCCCCCAATAGCCTGATTTTTCTGATTATAGCCGGCGTAGGGGGAACTATTTTCACAACGGTATATCTGGTCTCTCCGGAAACCCTCTTGCAAGACGGGCTGGAGACCGGCAAACCGGCGAAAAATACCCCGCCGGCCCCCTCGCAACCAGCGCCCGAACCTCCTTCTGCGGCGACCACGCCGGCGGCCAACCCGTTTCTGGCGCAGCTTGGCCCCGATACCGGCGAAAGGTTGATCCGGCTGGCGATGCGGGACCACTATATCGAGGTCTATACAGAGGTCGGGCAAAAACTGGTTCACATGCGTTTTAGCGATGCGGTTTCCCTGCTGGCGGATCAGAACGGTGCCCAGGTGCATCGCTCGCACTGGGTTAACTTTGACGATATTCAAGAGGTGGTCAAAGACGGCGATAAATTGAATTTTCGCATGTCCGATGGCGCTTTGGTGCCGATCGCGCGCAGCCGCAAACCGGACCTCAAAAAACGCGGCCTGATATAAAAAGCCAACGCCCCCTATCAATTTACAGAAATATCCTTATCTGTTTGCCATGTTGAAAATAGCTAATCTGTCTTTGTTGATCCTGTTTCCGCTTGCCTGGTTTGCCCCCATGCTGCGGGCAGGATTCTTGCCGTTCTTTTCGCTGGACGAAATCAGCATCATTTCCGGCCTGCAAGCGCTTTGGCAAAAAGACGTGTTTCTGGCCTTGCTGGTCACCTTTCTGGCGCTGGTTGCCCCCATACTCAAGGTCACCGGCACCGCATTGGTGCAATTCAACCTGCTAAACCCCAAGGTAAAGCCCGTGTTAACCGTGCTTGGCCGCCTTGCCATGGCGGATGTGTTTCTGGTTGCCATATATATAGTCGCCGCCAAAGGCATCGGGGTTGGACGTATCGAAACCGGTTGGGGGCTGTATCTGTTTACTTTTTGTGTGCTGGCCTCTTATGGCATAACGCTTTTGGGAAAACCTGCGCAAAACTGACCTTTTGTTAAGAAATCCCCCCTAAGCTCGCCGCAATAAGAGTAAAGGAGCGGGCGTGGACGTCACCCTCATTGTCATGTTGTCTAATCTGCTGTTCTGGCTGATCTGGATCGGTGTGGAAATTCGCCGCCGGCACCTTGGCGGCATGCCGGAAATGCCGCTTGCCTTGCTGTTGGTATTGCTGTCGATCAACACCTTGCTGGTAGATTTCAATACCCTGTTTCGCCTCGGGGCATTTGTGGCCCTGCTGGTTGCCGTTTACGAGAGCCGCGAAATCACCCGCCTTGGTGCATCAGAGGCCAGCCTTGTCGGGGCCTTGGTATCTGCCGGCTTTGGCGCGGTAGTTCTAACCTGGTGGGCGGTTGTCTATATCAATGAACACTTGAACCTTGCCATTGGCTAGGCCACAACTGCGGCCATGGCTAAAACATCATCTTCTTATACCTGCTCTACTTGC
>JALWOO010000732.1 GCA_027083485.1 Amylibacter sp.
GGATAAATGAAAGGTTAAATCCACAGTATCCACCCAATGGGCGGGGGGCTGATAGTCGGCAAGTTTGATGCTCTGGGTCATGGGGGTCTCCGTTTCTGCCCGTATGGTCTGGAAAACCGGTGCCGGATGCAACCGGATTTGCGTTTTTTGTCCGGATTTCTTTGCGTAAGGCAGGCGGGATAAAACTTGACCGAACAGACAGAAATTGTGAAGCTCAACTCAGGGGATAATGGCGGGGCATTTACAGCACCTGCTAGCCTTGCAACTGGGAGAGAATTGATGAAAAAACTGTTAATGAGCGCCGCTGTGGTGCTGGGCATGGCCGGTGGGGCCACGGCCGATACGTTCAACGCAACCATCGTGGCGGGCCATCCGCCGGTATTTCGCTGGGTGAAACATGCCAGCAAGACCTTTATTCCGGCGGTCAACAAGGCGCTGGAAGGCACCGGCCACACGGTCAATTTCACCGAACAATACGGCGGTTCACTGGCCAAGGTGGGCGACGAGCTGGAAGCGGTGGAGGAAGGGCTTGCCGAAGTCGGGCTGGTGTCCAGCCTGTTTGATCCGGCCAAGCTGGCGGTGCAGAACGTCACCTATTTCACCCCTTTCGTGAACAGCGATTCCGCCCGTGTGGCGGCTCTGATGGATAAAATGCAGGAAGATATCCCCGAAATGCGCGCCAGCTGGGCGGCGAACGGGCTGGAGTATCTGGGCGGGGCGATCGGGATTGACGATTACCTGTTGATGACCAATTTTCCGGTAAACTCCATTGCCGACCTGAAAGGCCACAAGATCGGCGCGCCGGGACCGGCGGTGAACTGGCTCAAGGGGACCGGGGCCGTGGGGGTTTCCGGCAATTTGACCACCTATTATAATGAAATCAAAACAGGGGTTTATGACGGGGTGATCGTGTTTGCCTCTGCGGCATTGCCGGGCAAATTATACGAGGTCGCACCCTATATCACCAAGGTCGGCTTCGGTGCCCAGTATGCCGGCGGTCTGGCCGCGAACAAGGATTGGTATGACAGCCTGCCGCCAGAGGTTCAGGCCGCGTTGAAATCGGCAGCAGAGGCGGACCGTTTGGCCTATATCGCCGATCTGGATGCGTCTGTGACCAAGTTCCTTGGCATTATGCAGGCCAAAGGGGCCACGCTGACCGAGGTAGACGAGGATTTCCGCAAGCAGTGGGCTGCGGGCATGGATAACGTGGCCAAGCAATGGGCGGAAACGCTGGATGGCAAGGGGCAGCCGGGGACGGTTGTGCTCAAGACCTATATGGATGCCATGCGTGCCGCCGGTGCTACACCGGTGCGCAACTGGGATCAGGAATAACCCCTGCGGGGCGGCGAAATTGCGGGGCGGCGGGATTTCGGGCCGCCCCTTTTGAAAGTTTTATCATGGAAATGAATGCGCCCCTGCCGCGCTGGTTTTTGCGGCTGCGCCGGTTCGTGGATGCGGTGACCACCGGCCTGAATGTGCTGGGAACCTTGCTGATTGTGGCGATCATGGTGCTGGTCAACAGCGATGTGATCGGGCGAACCCTGTTTGATGCGCCGGTGTCTGGAGTGCCGGAAATGGTGTCCATGTCCATTGTGGCTATCGTGTTTTTGCAAATCGCCCAGACCTTTGCCAAGGGCCGTTTGACCCGCACCGAGGCATTGCCCGGTTTCATCCTGAATCGCGCCCCGCGCCTGCATGCGGCGCTGGAAGTGCTGTTCGCGCTGGCGGCCATGGGGTTGATTGCGGTGATGCTGCGCGCCAGCGGGCCGTTGTTTGTCAAATCATGGGTGCGCGGCACATTCGAGGGCACCATTGGCGATTTTACCGCGCCGATCTGGCCGGTAAAGCTGATCATTCTGATCGGCAGCACGGCGCTGCTGGTGCAAATCGCCCTGTTCGGGCTGGCGGCGTTGCTGACCCTGATCGGGGGGCGGAAATGACCCCGTTTGATATTGGTCTGGCGTCTTTTGGCGTGATGGTGGCGCTGGTTTATCTGGGGTTCTGGGTGCCTTTTGCGCTGATGCTGGCGTCTTATGGCGGGGTCTGGCTGATCAAGGGCTCGCCGGTTCTGGCCGGTAAATTGCTGGCGCTGGCCGCCTCCGAGACCATTTCCAGCTATTTCTTCGGCGTGGTGCCGCTGTTTGTGCTGATGGGCTATATCGTGTCGGTGACCGGTATGGGCAAGGATGCCTTTGACGTGGCCAACCACCTGTTTCGCCGCCTGCGTGGCGGGCTTGGGATCGGCACCGTCGGGGCGAACGCGATTTTTGCGGCGATCACCGGCATTTCCATAGCCTCGGCGGCGGTGTTTACCCGTATCGCCGTGCCGGAAATGCGCCGGCATGGCTATTCCAAACGTTTTGCCGTGGGGGTGGTGGCCGGTTCCAGCGTGCTGGGCATGTTGATCCCGCCGAGCTTGTTGTTGATCCTCTACGGCCTGCTGACCGAACAATCGGTGGGCGATCTGTTCATTGCCGGCGTTTTGCCCGGCCTGCTGCTGGCGGGAATTTTCGCGCTGGGTATTTTTCTGACCGCGCTGCTGCGGCCCCGCTGGCTCGGCGATATCCGCTTTGATCCGGCCAAAGGCCATTTGACACCGCGCGAGGTTCTTGCCAAGGGTCTGCCGCTGGCGGCGCTGATCGCGCTGGTGCTGGGCGGGATTTACGGCGGGCTGTTCACCCCGATCGAGGCCGGTGCCGTGGGGTGCCTTGGCGCGATCCTGATCGGCCTGATCCGGCGCAAGCTTTCTCTGCGGGATTTCTGGCAGGTTCTGAATGATACGGGGCTGGTGACGGCGTCTATTCTGTTTCTGATCATCGCGGCGCAAATGTATTCGCGGATGCTGGCGCTTTCCGGTGTTCCGGCGGGGTTTGGCAGTTTTATCGCCCATGCGGATATCGGCTATTGGGGGGTGATCCTTGCCTATGTCGGCTTGGTGATTGTCATGGGCACGGTGCTGGACAGTTCCTCTATCATGTTGATTCTGGTGCCTTTGATGCTGCCGGTGGTGAACGGTTTCGGGGTGGATCTGGTCTGGTTCGGGATAATCACCGTGATTGCGGTGGAAATCGGCCTGCTGACGCCGCCCTTTGGCATTTCCGTGTTTGTGATCAAATCGGCGCTGGATGATCCGGACATCACGCTTCGCGACATATTCGCCGGTGCCGCGCCTTTTGCCCTGATGATGCTGGTCGTCCTGGGGCTTGTTCTGCTATTCCCTTCCCTAGCCACTGCTTTGATATAGGAGCCTGCCATGTCACGCCGTATTGTTGATCTTTCTGTTCCCCTTGAA
>JALWOO010000733.1 GCA_027083485.1 Amylibacter sp.
GGGCAAAGAACCTCGGTTACGGGGCCAAAGTGCGAATACTGCGCAGTTTGCAAGATGCTTTGCCCTCCACCAATCGCGTATTGGCTTGTATTTAAGTCCCCCCTATCGGCAAGTGTATTCTTGTAATGACGTCAATATGGCTAAATCACATAAATCAAACGACTTTCAGAGACCTCCAAGAATACCGGGCAACAGTTCAGGTATATCCTCTGAAATCAGACCGGCACCAAAGGTAATTGCACATTCAACATGCAGCCAGACAGCCGCCTCGGCCGCAATAGCGGGTGGATAGCCGCGCGCCATCAACCCCGCAATCATTCCCGCCAACACATCCCCAGCACCCGCCGTGGCCAACCAGGGCGCAGATCGTTCATAATGGGCGGAATGCACCAGCATCGCGCCGGATGGTTCCGCAATAACCGTATCCGCCCCCTTAAACAGCACCACAGCCCCGGCCCGCTGTGCCGCCGCACGAGTCGCCTCCACTTTGGAATATGCAGGGCCATTGGTTGATTTTTCGTTAAGACGCGCAAAAATATCCGGAAAAAGCCGGGAAAACTCCCCCGCATGCGGTGTTAACACCACATTTTCATGCAGCATTTCAAACAGTTCCCGGGGATCATCCTTAAAAAGAGAAAGCGCATCAGCATCCAGCACAGTTTTTCTGGATGACGTTAACGCAACTTCAACCATTTTGCGGGTAGTGTCGGTCAACCCCATACCTGGCCCCAAACATAAGGAGTTAATTCGTTGATCTTTTAGCACCTCGTCCAAGGCAACCGCATCATTGATTCCGGTCAGCATAATCGCGTTCAACTGTGCCGCATGTTCGCTCAATGCTCCGCCCGGGCTGCCGATTGTCACTAAACCGGCCCCGATCCGCAATGCCCCGCGCGCTGCCAAACGCGCTGCACCTGTTTTTGTCGCCGGACCAGACAGGATCAGGGCATGACCATAATCGAATTTATGACCCGCTTGCTTGTAAGAAACTTTAGATATGTCCGTAAACACCTCTCGGTTATCTTTTACCAACGGCGTGTTTGTGATTAACCGCGTATCAGGAAGGCGGATACTCCCTTGCGTATCCCCCCCTTCACGCCATTTTTGCAACCCGATGTCAACGATTGCGATCTTGCCACAACAAGCCGGCCCATCGGCCAGAAAATGGCCGATTTTCGGACTGTCAAAAGTAACCGTAGCCCGCGCCACAGGAGCCGGCGCATAAGAACCGGCCCCCAGAACCCGGCCACTGTCCAGACACAGACCGGAAGGCGCATCAATCGCAATCAAACCCGAAGCGTATTCATCACCGCGATATCCTGCCAAATACCGCAATAAACCGGCTATTTCGCCCTCTGGCGGGCGCGTCAACCCCGTGCCGAATATTGCATCAACATAGACCGCGGCAGGAGCAGACGCCCGGAATCCGGTTTCCGTAAGCGCCTCGACAGCCCCCATTTCCAACCATGTATCATAGTTTTTTCGGGCATCTGCCGGCAATTTACCGGCATCCCCGTACAAAAACACCCGCACGCGCCAGCCCTTTTGATGCAGCAACCGCGCCACAACAAACCCGTCACCACCATTATTTCCGGGACCACATAACACGGTAACGCTCTGCGGGGCGGTTTCATATTCCGGCCACTCCTGCAAAATCACATCAACAACGCCCTGCCCGGCCCGCTCCATAAGCGTCAAACCAGACACCTCCCCGCTCAGGATCGCTGCCTGTTCAATAGCCCGCATTTGCGCTGCGGTAAGGAGTTCTGTCATTGCATCGTTTCCATTTTGTGCAAAAAATAGCCGGATTGCCTATTTTTAAGGCATTTGCGCGATATTCCACGCAGCACTAGTATTCCGCCAAATCCCCCTGATTGCAAAGCTCAAATAAAACTGCTCAAACCATGCAAGCAACATCGCAAGGGGCTATCCAATGAAAAAGATCGAAGCAATTATCAAGCCGTTCAAACTGGACGAGGTCAAGGAAGCATTGCAAGAGGTTGGTGTACAAGGGCTCTCCGTGATCGAAGCCAAAGGTTTTGGTCGCCAGAAAGGCCATACCGAATTGTACCGTGGTGCCGAATATGTCGTCGATTTCCTGCCAAAGGTCAAAATCGAGGTCGTGCTGGCCGCTGATCAAGTCGATGCCGCCATAGAAGCCATCATCGATGCCGCGCGCACAGAAAAAATTGGCGATGGCAAAATCTTTGTCTCGACCATTGAACAAGCCATTCGCATCCGTACCGGTGAATCCGGTCCGGACGCACTTTAACCCAGAACAAGAGGACGCAAAAATGAGTGCATCTGACGTAATGAAGACCATTAAGGACGAGGACATCCAGTATGTTGACGTCCGTTTCACCGATCCACGCGGCAAGTTGCAGCATGTGACCATCATCGTTGACGAAATCGACGAGGACTTCTTTGAAGAAGGTTTCATGTTTGACGGCTCCTCCATCGCCGGTTGGAAATCCATCGATGAATCCGACATGAAGCTGATCCCCGACACGGACTCGACCTATGTGGATCCCTTCTATGCAGAAAAAACCCTCTGCATCCACTGTTCGGTTGTAGAGCCGGATACGGGCGCACCCTATGACCGCGATCCACGCTCCACCGCAGAACGCGCCGAAGCATATCTGAAATCCTCCGGTATTGGCGACACAGCCTATTTCGGTCCGGAAGCAGAATTCTTCCTGTTCGATGATGTGCGTTTCTCCAATACAATCAACAAAGTATCCTACGAAGTTGATGCTTCCGACGCTTCCTGGAACACCGACACTGCCTATGAAATGGGCAACATGGGCCATCGCGCAGGCATCAAGGGCGGCTATTTCCCGGTGAACCCGACCGATGCGGCACAGGATCTGCGTTCTGAAATGCTGTCGACGATGAAAAACATCGGCATGAAAGTGGACAAGCACCACCACGAGGTTGCCTCCTGTCAGCACGAGCTGGGTCTGGTATTCAGCACGCTGAAAAAACAGGCAGACGAGCTGCAGAAATACAAATACATCATTCACAACGTGGCCCATGCCTATGGCAAATCGGCAACCTTCATGCCCAAGCCGATCTATGGCGACAACGGCACCGGTATGCATGTGAACATGTCAGTCTGGAAAGACGGCAAGCCCCTGTTTGCCGGCGACAAATACGCGGATCTGTCCCAAGAAGCCCTGTATTTCATCGGCGGTATCCTGAAGCACGCCAAGGCATTGAACGCCTTTACCAACCCGTCAACCAACAGCTACAAACGCCTGATCCCGGGTTTCGAAGCCCCTGTTCTGCGCGCCTATTCCGCATCGAACCGCTCCGGTTGCGTGCGTATTCCATGGGCCGAAAGCCCCAAAGCCAAGCGCGTCGAGGCCCGTTTCCCGGATCCGTCCGCCAACCCGTATCTGTGCTTCTCTGCCCTACTGATGGCGGGTCTGGACGGGATCAAAAACAAAATCGATCCAGGCGAAGCACAGGACAAAGACCTCTACGATCTGCCAGCAGAAGAGCTGGAAGGCATTCCAACCGTTTGCGGGTCCCTGCGCGAAGCACTGGAAGCGGTTCAGGCCGACATGGACTTCCTGCTCGAAGGCGGCGTGTTCACCAAAGACCAGATCGAAGCCTATATCGAACTGAAAATGGAAGAGCTGGAAAAATACGAACACACACCTCATCCGGTCGAGTTCGGTATGTATTACAGCTGCTAATCCCGCACGATTACATCTATTTACAAAGACAAATGCCCCTGCACCACTGGCGCAGTGGCATTTTGGTATGCAATTGTGAACAATCGTTAATTGACACCCTCCGGAATTCCCGTTATCCGTTACGTTATCGATAACAGCCACTTTGGAGCGTGCCATGAAACTAAAACTTGCAATCAACGGATTTGGCCGTATCGGTCGCGGCGTTCTGCGCGCCATTCACGAAAGCGGACGCGACGATGTTGAAATTGTCGCCATCAATGATCTGGCACCGGTTGAGGCCAATGCCCAGTTGCTAAAATTCGATAGCGTTCACGGCCGTATGGCCGAAACTGTCTCGACACAGGAAGACAAACTGATTGTTGCGGGCAAAGCCATCCGCTTTACCTCTGAACGCGACCCGTCCCAACTGCCTTGGGGGGATGTGGATATCGCGCTGGAATGCACCGGAATATTTACAAACATCGAGGCCGCCAGCAAACATCTGCAAAACGGCTCCAAGAAGGTTCTGGTCTCTGCCCCCTGCAAAGGTGTCGAAAAAACGATCGTTTATGGCGTGAACCACGATATCCTGACCGCTTCGGATACCGTGGTGTCCAATGCCTCCTGCACAACCAATTGTCTGGCTCCCTTGGCTAAAGTATTGGATGATGCCTTTGGCATTGAAACCGCCTATATGACAACAATTCACGCCTACACAGGCGGCCAGCCGACCCTTGACCGCTATAACAAAGACCCGCGCCGCGCGCGTGCTGCGGCCATGTCCATGATCCCGACAACCACAGGGGCCGCCGTGGCCATCGCTCTGGTTTTGCCCAACCTGAAGGGAAAAATCGAAGGCTGCGCCATACGGGTGCCCACACCGAATGTGTCCTGTGTGGACCTGTGTTTCATGCCCAAAACCAGCGTAACGGTCCAGATGATCAACGACAAACTGCGCGCAGCCGCCGAAGGGCCGCTAAAGGGCGTGCTGGAATATGCACCCGAACCGCTGGTGTCGATTGATTTCAACCATGATCCGGCCAGCTCGGTTTTCGTTCCGGACCAAACAGCCGTCACCCAAGGCGGTATGGTGCGTGTGATGGCATGGTATGATAACGAATGGGGTTTTTCCAACCGGATGATCGACACAGCCCTCGCCATGAGCAAAGCCGGCTAAAGCCTTTCGAATTCGCCTAAATATCCCCGCCGGAGGCATAAAAACTCTTTGCCACCGGCGGCTTTTATTGAAACAGCGCGGATCAGCCAAACAGATCGTTGCACAGCTCCAGCGCTTCAACCAGTTTGTCCACTTCTTCCATCGTGTTATACATGGCAAAAGACGCGCGACAGGTGGCCGTCACTCCCAAATGCTGCATCAAGGGTTGCGCACAATGATGCCCTGCCCGCACAGCAATGCCTTTTTGATCCACCACCGTTGAAATATCATGCGGATGCGCCGCCCCTTGCAGGGTGAAGGAAAAAATCGCGCCTTTGGTGGCTGAATTCCCCTGAATATTCAGCCAGTTAAGGCCAGACAATCGCGATTGCGCATAGTCACGGATTTTGCGCTCATGGGCGGAAATATTTTCCATTCCCACACCCATCATATACTCCAGCGCCACGCCCAGACCGATCATTTGCACAATGCCCGGGGTGCCGGCCTCGAATTTATGGGGGGCATCATTATAGGTGACCATATCGCGGGTCACATCGCGGATCATGTCGCCCCCGCCCAGAAACGGGCGCATCTCGGCCATGCGTTCACGCCGCACATAGAGCGCGCCAGAACCGGATGGACCATAGAGCTTGTGGCCGGTAATCGCAAAGAAATCACAGCCCATATCCACCACATCCACCGGCATATGCACTGCGGATTGCGAGCCATCCACCAGCACCGGCACGCCTTTGGCCCGTGCCCCCTGACAGATGGTTTTCACATCCACCACCGTGCCCAACACATTGGACATCTGGGTAATGGCGATCAATCTGGTTTTCGGGGTGATGGCCTCCAGCACCGCTTGCGGGTCCAGATCTCCGTTCACATCGGTTTCCACCCATTTCAGCACCACGCCCTGACGCTCGCGCAGGAAATGCCATGGCACGATATTGGCGTGGTGTTCCATCACCGAGAGGATGATTTCATCCCCCGCCTGCAAGCGCGGCGCGCCCCAGGCATAGCTGACCAGATTTATCGCCTCTGTGGTGCCGGAATTGAACAGGATTTCATCCTCGAATTCCGCCCCGATGAAGCGTTGCACAATCCCGCGCACGGCCTCGTATTTGTCGGTTGCCAGATTAGAAAGGTAATGCAAGCCCCTGTGAACATTGGCATATTCATTGGTGTAGGCGTTGGTAATCGCATCAATCACCACTTGCGGTTTTTGCGCGGATGCCCCGTTATCCAGATAGACCAGCGGCTTGTTATTCACTTCGCGCGACAGGATCGGAAAGTCTTTGCGAAGGGTTTGAACATCGTACATATCAGATCGGCTCCATGCCAGGGTTAATGCCAAGTATCCCCATCAGGATAATAAACAGGATGCCAAAGGCGAATTGCAGGGCGAAAACCCCGAACACCACCGGCAGGGTTTTCTCAAATCCGTGCACGACCATCACATAGGCGGTCATCTGCACAAAGGACAGAACCCCGATCACAAGCACCACCATGCCCACCAGTTCGGGGGAAACAAGGCTCGCCGCGCTAACGGCAAATTGCAACACGAAAAACACGAAATTCAGCCACAACACCATTTTTAAACAATCGTCAAAACTGCCTTTGCCGCCAAACATACGCCCGCCATGATAGACCATCACCGTCCCGCCAAGGATCGAGGCCAGTTGCAACAGCAATAACGGACCAGAGGCCGCAACCGCCCCGTGATTGATCAGAAGGGACAGGATAATGCCCGTCAGGCGATCCAGAACCACCAGAAGAAAAGCCAGCAAGTATAATGCCTTGCGATCAATATCCGTCGCCAGAACCTGTTTCATCACCGCCTTGGGCTGCGTAAGGGAACGCAGGGCAAGCCGCAACATATCGGGTAAATTCAGCGGGTTCATCCGACCATTTCTCCTTGTCCCCAAAGCAGGGCAGCAACGGTAAGCCCGAGCGCCAGCACTGACATAACCATAAAGGTCGGGGCCGTCATTTTAAAGCGATGCGCCTCGGCAACCCCTGCCGAAATATACCACACAAAAGGAATTAGCCCGAGCCAGTAAACCGGCAAGGCAACCCAAGATTCATGCAGCACCGGCAGTTGCGGCGACAGTCTGCCCATCCAGACAGACAACAGCGCTGCCAGCAGTCCAAAAGGTGCCGAAACCAAGGCCCCCCAAAAAATTGCCGCACGGGTTTCCTTCCAGCTGCCCTGCCCGCGAGCCAGGCGCGCAACGGCAAAAACAAGAAATGAAAACAGATACATAACAGCCGTACGCACCATCAGCGCCCCGGCCATAAGCAGGCCAACCTTGTCTGGCGAAACGAGAGGAGCAACCCCTTCAATCGGGGAAACCATGGTTTTCAACGACCAGGACAGGAAAAACACCATATCCGAAGCAACCACATACAGGATCAGCCGCGCTTCGCCGGGTTTTTCGCGCAGCAAGCGACGCATAGAGGCACGCATATCGCGCCAGGCATCCCAAATCCGCGCCCCAAGACCGCTATTTTCAATCTCGTAGATTCCACGGCCAGCGCTGAACTCGTTGTCGTCGGGCTGCATCAGGCCTCCTCAGGGGCATCAGAGGCGGGAAATTCCACCATCTTCAAGGTTATCACCCATTGCCACAGGAAAACCACACCGGTCAGGGTTGTCGCAACCGAAAACGGCAGCCCGGGGGCAAAAACCTTCAGCCCGCCGCTTATCAGCACCAAGGGCACAGCGACCAAGGCCGACCATGCCAGCGCCAGACGGGCCAGCCGCCAGCTGCCTTTGCCCCCGAAAAGCCGCAGCACCAGATGCGAAACTGCGGCCAGCAGATACATCATTAGCGGAGCCATGAACACGCTCGACACAAACATCGCCGCAACCCTTGCCGACAGGGGAATCGGTTCAGGCGAAAGCGCGGTGATCCGCGCCAGATCCGGGAGTCGCGCCACAAAGGACAGGAAACTGAACAAAAAGATGAACATCAAAATCCGCTCTTCGCCCGATCGTGCCATTTGCGCCCTGAACACCGCGCGCGGCGCGCGGTAGGCCCGCGTAATATCCCCGACCAGTGACATTATCCCGCCCGACGCTCCATCCACGCCGCCAGGCGGGCGCGGATATCTTCGGCGATGGCCTCGTCTTCGACCTCTTCGATGGCCTGATTGAGGAATGCCAGCGTCAACATGTCCTGCGCCTGTGCATGAGGCACCCCGCGCGAGGTCAGATAGAACATCGCATCCGCATCAATTTCACCACAGGTAGAGCCATGCGAACAAACCACATCATCGGCATAGATTTCCAGCTCCGGCTTGGCCAGAAAATTGCTGTTGTCATCCAGCAGCAAAGCCTGTGACAGCTGATAGCCGTCGGTTTTCTGCGCGCCGGCCTTAACCAGAATTTTGCCCTGAAACACGCCGGTCGCCCCGTTGCGCAACACCTTTTTGAACACCTGGCGGCTCTCGCAGTTCAGCGCGTCATGGGTGACAAAAACCGTGTCGTCATGGTGGAAATCCCCGTCACCGGCACAGGCCCCCGCCACAGTAGCATGGGCGTTATCACCGGTAAATTCAACCACCGCTTCGTTGCGGGTCAGAATGCCGTTCATGGACAGGGTGAAGCTTTTGAAGCTGCTCTCCTGCCCCAGACGCGCAAACATATGGGTTGCCACACGACGCAAATGATCGCGTCCCTGTGTGCGGATGTGATGGAATGAGGCACCATCGGCAACATCCACTTCCAGCACCGTATTGCAACGCGCCGCAACAGGACCATTTTCGGTCAGGGTCAGATCGGCACCGGCCTCAAGCTTGATCACGTGATGCATCATGGCATCGGCAGTTTCACTGCTGCGCAGATAGATCAGCGAAATGGCTTTGGGGGCCTTGCCGGTAACACGAATGGCAAACCCCTGATTGGCCTGCGCCGTATTCAGCGCCGCCAACGGACGCGAAACCGGATTTTGGCCATTGGCCTCCAACACGCCGTAAACACCTGATGCCCAATGAATATCCTTGGCCATGGCATCGGCAATGGGGTCTATTTCCACGCCTTCAAGGCGGACATCATCCGATTGCGCCGGATCAAAAACCCCGTCCACAAACACCAAACGCACCCGATCCAGCATTTCAAACGGCATGCCTTCATCTAGCTCCATAACCGGAGCCTGTGGTGCATCAGCCGCCAGAAAATCCGCCGGATTGGTATAGCGCCAGTATTCATCCCGCCGATGCGGTGCGCCCATTTTGCGCAGGTTTTCCAGCGCCCGATTGCGGGCATCAACAGCCCAGGCGCCCCCGCCTGCCGGTGTAACAGCGGCGATCATCGCTTCTGCTGCATCCGTTTTTGCCTGTAAAACCGCCATTAGGCCACCTCTGCCAGAATATCGGCATAGCCGTTGTTTTCAACTTCAAGCGCCAGCTCTGGGCCACCGGACTTGATGATCCGGCCATTGGCCATGATGTGCACAACATCCGGTTTGATATGGTCCAGCAAACGCTGGTAGTGAGTAATCACCAGAAAGGAGCGCCCCTCGGAGCGCAGCGCATTCACGCCTTCGGCCACCAGCTTCATCGCATCCACATCAAGGCCGGAATCGGTTTCATCCAGAATACACATTTTCGGTTCCAGCATCGCCATTTGCAGGATTTCGTTGCGTTTCTTTTCACCGCCCGAAAAGCCGACATTCACCGGACGTTTCAACATTTCCGCATCAATTTTCAGGGATTTGGCCTTGCTGCGCACCAGTTTCAGGAATTCACCGGCGCTGAGTTCCTCTTCACCGCGCGCTTTGCGTTGGGCGTTCAGCGCCGTGCGCAGAAAGGTCATGTTGCCCACGCCCGGGATTTCAACCGGATACTGAAACGCCAAAAACAGGCCGGCGGCGGCGCGTTCTTCGGGTTCCATGTCCAGCAAATCCACCCCGTCAAGCGTGGCGGAACCGCCGGTCACCCTGTAGCCGTCCTTGCCGGACAGAACATAGGACATAGTGGATTTACCGGACCCGTTCGGCCCCATGATCGCATGCACTTCGCCCGCGCCGATTTCCAGATCCAGCCCTTTGAGGATCTGCTTGTCTTCGTCTTGCAGGGAAACCTGCAGGTTCTTGATTGATAACATTTTTCTTACCTTCTGTTTGCCCCAAGGGGACGCTTGTTTCTGTGTTTGCTATTCGGCACCCGCGCGCAGCGCTGCCGGAAAATACTTCATCAGGGAGTCTTTGGATTTGGCGATACCTTCGGAATATCCGATTTCGCCCTGTGGCAGGTTTTCGATAAACCCTTTGATATCCACCAGCCCGATCGGCGGCGGCAAAGGCCGTTCAACCGAGGCGGCGTAATCGTAAAACTTGAAACGGGGCGAGCGGTGAATCCCCGCCGGATTGAGCCAGGTATTGGGCACCCCGAAACTGTCCGCCACGATCAGCCCGTGCAAAGACGAGGAAATCACATGCGCACAAGAGGCAATATCGCGGCAAACCTTGGCGGCATCTTCGCGTACATCAATCAGTTTCAGGACAGGTTCATCCTTGCACAATTGTTGCAGGCCTTCGGAACTGAACTGGCTGAAATGCGGCACAATGCCGATGCGGTCTTCGCGCGCGATCTCTTCCCCCATCGCCTCGGCAATCAACAACCCCGGATCGCCAAAGAAATCCGTGGTGATGGACATCAGGCTGGCGGTAATCGGCCCGCGCACCAACGCGAAATTCACGTTGTCTTTGAAATCCTTGCGCAGAGGCCCCATGCAGCCGGTGCCCCAAATCCACGGCTTGGACCCGTCCTCGCGCGGCTTCATATGGGTGCGGCGCACGAATTGCATGATCGAGCCAATGGCAAACAGATCGCATTCCTCGGGTGCGGCCCAGACAACCGGACGGCCAGAGGAATGTTCCACGACAGTGCGCGAAATAACATCGCCGAAATTGGGCTGGTCTTTCCACCAAAACAGTTTGAGCGGGTCTGTGTTTGCCATAATGCCTCTACCTTTTACGCTTTCGTTACCACAACGGCGGTGCCGCTGGCGCTGACCATCAACATCGACCCGTTGGAGCCGATGACTTCGTAATCCAGATCCACGCCGACAACCGCATTCGCGCCTTTTTCGGCGGCGCGCTGTTTCAGTTCCGCCAGTGCGGTTTCGCGCGCATCGGCCAGTTTGCTTTCATAGGCACCGGAACGCCCGCCGACAATATCGGTGATGGAGGCGAAAATATCGCGCACCACATTGGCCCCCATGATCGCCTCGCCCACAACAATGCCGGCGTAATTGGTGATCTTGTGACCTTCGATATTGGGCGTGGTTGTAACAATCATTTGCGTTTCCCCTTGCGGTCTCGAAAATACTCAAACACGGCCTTGAAGCCCCCGTAAACCAGTATGAAAACACCGCCCTGTGGCCAGATTTTGGCCTTCAGGTCCGCCATATTCAACCCGCCCGTGTCCATATAAGTGGACAGCAGCACAAACACCACAAAGGCAATGGCGATATTGACGATAAAGCGCGTCATTATCCAACAGACCCTTCCAGCGAAATCGCCACCAGCGCCTGTGCTTCCATGGCGAATTCCATTGGCAGGGCCTGCAGCACTTCCTTGGCAAAACCATTGACGATCAGGGCCACGGCCTCTTCCTCGCCCATGCCGCGCTGGCGGCAATAGAACATTTGTTCGTCATCCACCTTGGAGGTCGTCGCCTCGTGTTCCACGCGGCTGGAATTGTTTTTGACCTCGATATAGGGCACCGTATGGGCACCGCATTTATCGCCGATCAGCAGGCTGTCGCATTGGGTATAGTTGCGCGATTTTTCCGCCTTGGGGTGCATGGACACCAGCCCGCGATAGGTATTCTGCGCCTTGCCCGCCGAAATCCCCTTGGAGACAATCCGGCTTTTGCTGCGCTTGCCCAGATGGATCATTTTGGTGCCGGTGTCGGCCTGTTGCATGTTGTTGGCAATGGCGATGGAATAAAACTCGCCCTGCGTGTCGTCGCCGCGCAGGATGCAGCTTGGATATTTCCATGTGACGGCGGAACCGGTTTCTACCTGCGTCCACATCACCTTGGCCCGATCACCGCGACAATCGGCGCGTTTGGTAACGAAATTGTAAATCCCGCCGACGCCGTTTTCATCGCCCGGATACCAGTTTTGCACGGTGGAATATTTCACCTCGGCGTCTTTTTCGATCACGATTTCCACCACCGCCGCGTGCAGCTGGTTTTCGTCGCGCATGGGGGCGGTGCAGCCCTCCAGATAGGACACATAGGAACCTTCATCGGCGATAATCAGCGTGCGCTCGAACTGTCCGGTGTTTTCCGCGTTGATACGGAAATAGGTGGACAATTCCATCGGGCATTTGGTGCCTTTGGGGATATACACAAAGGATCCGGCGGAAAACACAGCGGTGTTCAGGGTGGCGTAAAAGTTATCCGACGGCGGCACCACGGACCCGAGGTATTTCCTGACCAACTCCGGATGATCGTTGATCGCCTCGTTGATGGAACAGAAAATCACACCGGCCTTTTTCAGGTCTTCCTGAAAGGTGGTGCCCACGGAAACGCTGTCGAATACCGCATCCACAGCAACCTTGCGGCCCTCGGCGGGTGCGTCTTCGGCCCCTTCGACACCGGCCAGAATAAGCTGCTCTTTCAAAGGGATACCGAGCTTCTTGTAAGTGGCCAGCACCTTGGGGTCCACCTCGTCTAGCGATTTCGGCTTGTCCTTGGCCATGGATTGGGGTTGCGCATAATAATAGATGCTCTGAAAGTCGATTTTCGGATAATCGACCATGGCCCAATCCGGTTCCACCATGTTTTTCCAGCGTTCGAACGCCGCCAGACGCCAATCCAGCATCCATTGTGGTTCGTTGTTTTTCTGAGAAATCAGGCGCACGATGTCTTCGTTGATGCCAATCGGGGCGTATTCGGTTT
>JALWOO010000734.1 GCA_027083485.1 Amylibacter sp.
ATTTTATTTCATCTAAACGAAATCAAAGCTGTCAACGGTCAGATCTGCCATGTTCACGCCCATCAGCAGCACCGAAGTCAGCCCCCAGGAAACCGTGGTGCCTGCCCCACCTTCTGACATAACGATATCAGAAAATGTGATTCCTCCGCCGATACGGATCATATCCGTTCCAACCGTAAAATCGCCAATGGTATTGGCACCTTCGATAGCAGCACCGTCAAAGATAAACGTATCCGCGCCGGCACCGCCGCGCATAAAATCGTCGCCCTTGGAGCCGGTCAGTCTGTCATTGCCGCCGCCGCCAAACATCCGGTCATTGCCAAGGCCACCAAAGAGCCGGTCATTGCCAAAGCCGCCATACATCTTGTCGTTGCCGCTGTTGCCAAACAATGCATCATTGCCGCCATTGCCGAACAAACGGTCATGGAAGTTTCCACCGAAAAGCTTGTCGCGCCCAAGCCCGCCATTCAGAACATCGGCACCGACCCCGCCAAACAGCTTGTCGTTGCCAATACCGCCGAACAATTTATCGGCCCCGCCCTGACCATAGAGCTTGTCTGCCCCCTGATTGCCATAAAGCGTATCATTGCCCAAGCCCCCGTGAACCTCGTCATTGCCGACACCGGCAGAAATGGTATTGTCCTGGGAATCCCCGAAAATAACATCATTTTCAGTAATTTGCACGTTCTGGAACCCGGTCAGGGGTATCGCCTGCCCCGGCGCATAAGGCCCGGATGTGATCGGGCCAATCCCCGTTATACTCTGATAGAAGGCACTCGCATCGGCAGCAGTATTCAGGGTCGGCAAAGGGGTGCCGCCCATCTGGAAAACATAGTCCGCCACCTGTGTGCCTGAATAGAAGTCCAGCAAATACGCCGTGCCCGCAGACCAGGTCATGAATCCGGCAAAGGTTCCGTCGAATACGCCGTTGAATATCTGGTCGCTAGGGACCCCGTCGAATGTTGCATAATAAGGGTTGGTCCCTGTCATGTCGATCTCGGGAAAAGTCCCCGAACGCAGGTCGATAACCTTGTAGCTTAAGTCAGACTCGCCATCCGCGAACACAACCTTAAGCTCGGTCGGCGTGATCACTGTCGGTAAATCATTCACATAGCTCGAAAGCTTTATTCCGGTAATTGTATACGTTGTCATCAACTTCTCCCACTCAGATATTAATGACAAAATTTTACTCGGTTTTCCGACCAAAGCAAGCTTTCCTATAGCAAAAAGGGCAGCCCCGAATGGAGCCGCCCTGTAGGGTTGTATTGCTTTATAGCGACATCAACTACCGCAACAGCCGATCAGACAAATTCAAAGCTGGCGCTGCTGATCTGTGCCTCGGTTACCCCGTTCAACAACACCGATGTGCCGGTCCATGAAATCGTGGTGCCAAGCTCTTCCTGGTTAATGATCAGGTCATCAAAGGCCACCGTGCCCTTGATGCGGATCATATCGGTTCCGACGGTGAAATCGTCAATGGCGTCACTGCCTTGAGCAACGGCGCTGTCAAAGATAAACACATCGGCTCCGCCGCCGCCGCTCAGGAAATCATGGCCCTTGCCGCCGTTCAGTTTATCCTTGCCGGTTCCGCCATACAGGCGATCATTGCCGTTGCCCCCGACCAAAAGGTCATTATGCGCACCGCCAAACAGCCGGTCATTGCCATTCCCGCCCAGCAGCCGGTCATTGCCGCTCGCGCCGATCAAACGGTCATTGCCGTTGCCTCCGGCCAGAAAATCTTTGCCGCCATTGCCGTTCAGAACATCCTTGCCAGCCCCGCCAAACAGCTTGTCAAAGCCCAGACCGCCGCTCAGGCTATCGGCACCGAAACCGCCATACAGCTTGTCATTGCCAATGCCACCGAACAATTGGTCATCGCCGCCCTGGCCCCACAATTTGTCGGCCCCCTGCTTGCCATACACGATATCATTGCCCAAATCCGCATGCACCGCGTCATTGCCAAGGCCGGTCACATAGGTGGTGCCGTTTTCATCCCCGAAAACAACGTCGTCTTCGCTGATCTGCACATCCGTAAATCCCGAAAGCGGGATATTCACATAGTGCCGGTAGTCGCCGGACGAGATTCCGTCGATATCGGTTACCCCGTCAAAATACGTTTTTGCAATAGCAGGGTCGCTCAGATCCGGCAGGGTTACGCCGCCCATCTGAAACATGTAATCAACCCCGTCAGGAGCAGAATAGTAGTCCAGAAAATAACCAAGCCCCCCTGAGCCGTTCATATACCCGACATAGGTTCCATCCCCGACATCCGTGAACAGGTCATCCGTGTTGACGTTATCGATGGCGGTATAATAGGGATCGGCTCCAAACATTCTTACTTTGGGAAAAGTATCTAAACCGCTGAAAACGGGAACATACTTGATGGCATCAATCTGGTCATCACCAAAAACAAACTTCATCGTCGTGTTTTCAACTGATTGAGGAGTGCCATTAACATAGTTGGATAGCTTGTATCCGTTAAGTGTATAAGTCGTCATTATTATTCCAATAAAATCTTGAATCGAGCGCGCAACCTACGCATATCGAAAATGTTTACAAGCGGTTTCTTTGTGTAAAAAAAAAGAGCAAATTCCGGTGGGAACCTGCTCTTTTACAACCTATGAAAAGGCGGTTTTTTACCGCATATCCGGCGGCGTAGCCTCGTCTTGCAACTGGCTTACGATCTCGTCCAGCGACATCACCGCCGTGCGTTTTTCGCCCAGGCGGCGCACGGTGACGGTGCGTTCCTCGACCTCGCGGTTGCCCACGGCCAGAATCACCGGCACTTTGCCAAGGCTGTGTTCGCGCACTTTGTAGTTGATCTTCTCGTTGCGCAAATCGGCCTCGGCGCGGATGCCGACCTTGGCCAAGGCGGCGACGACCTCGGTGGCATAATCATTGGCATCCGAAATGATCGGCGCGACAACAACCTGACGCGGGGCCAGCCAGAGCGGGAATTTACCGGCGTAGTTTTCGATCAACATGCCGATGAAGCGTTCAAACGATCCCAGCGTGGCGCGGTGCAGCATCACAGGGCGATGTTTGGCCCCGTCCTCGCCGATGTAATTCGCGTCCAGCCGTTCGGGCAGCACGAAATCCACCTGAAGCGTGCCGCACTGCCAATCACGGCCAATGGCGTCGGTCAGCACGAATTCCAGCTTCGGCCCGTAAAACGCGCCCTCACCGGGGTTCAGGGTGAATTCGGAACCGGCGGCCTTGGTCGCGGCAATCAGCGCGGATTCGGCCTTGTCCCAGACCTCGTCCGAACCGGCGCGCATTTC
>JALWOO010000735.1 GCA_027083485.1 Amylibacter sp.
TTCCTGCCTTGTTCAAGGCGGCTCCGGATATGAATTCCCTTGTGGCGCTGGGGACATCGGCGGCTTACGGGTTTTCGCTGATTTCAACTTTTGCGCCTTCCCTGCTGCCGGCGGGCACGGCAAATGTCTATTACGAGGCCGCCGCCGTGATTGTGGTGCTGATCCTGCTGGGCCGCTATCTGGAGGCCCGCGCCAAGGGCCGTACCGGCGAGGCGATCCGCAAGCTGGTTGGCCTGCAAGCCAAATCCGCCCGTGTTGAACGTGACGGCGCGGTAGTGGAATTGCCGATCGCAGAAATCGTTGCCGGCGACATCATTCATGTGCGCCCGGGCGAAAAAATCGCTGTGGACGGCGAGGTTCTGGAAGGGGCCTCTTATGTGGATGAAAGCATGATCAGCGGCGAGCCGGTGCCGGTTGAAAAAACCAAAGGTGCCGAGGTTGTCGGGGCCACGGTGAACGGCACTGGCGCGCTGAAGTTCCGCGCAACCAAGGTGGGCGGCGATACCATGTTGGCGCAAATCATCGCCATGGTGGAACAGGCACAAGGGGCAAAACTGCCAATTCAGGGTATCGTCGATCAAATCACCGCGTGGTTTGTGCCGGCGGTGATGCTTGTTGCCGCGTTAACGGTGCTGGTCTGGATGGTTTTCGGCCCTGACCCGGCGCTTGGATTTGCCTTGGTGGCCGGTGTGGCGGTGCTGATTATTGCCTGTCCTTGTGCGATGGGGCTGGCTACGCCGACCTCTATTATGGTGGGGACGGGGCGTGCTGCCGAAATGGGCGTGCTGTTTCGCAAGGGCGATGCGCTGCAATCGCTGCAAGAGGCGGGGATTGTGGCGGTGGACAAGACCGGCACCCTGACACAAGGCCGCCCCGAATTGACCGATTTCCGTTTGGCCGAAGGGTTTGACGAAACCGAGGTGCTGTCCATGGTGGCCGCTGTCGAGGACCAGTCCGAACACCCGATTGCCGAGGCCATCGTGCGCGGGGCCAAGGCCAGGGGGCTGAGCCTGCCCAAGATCAGCGAATTCATTTCCATCACCGGTTACGGCGTGCAGGCGCAGGTCAACGGCCATCACATTATGATCGGGGCCGACCGTTTCATGGCCCGCGAAGATGTGGCGCTTGGGGCGCTTGCCGAACAGGGTGACGCGCTGGGCCGCAAGGGGAAAACTCCGCTTTATGCGGCGGTGGATGGTGTGGCGGCTGCGGTGATTGCCGTGTCCGACCCGATCAAGGCCAACACACCGGCGGCAATCGAGGGCCTGCATGCGCTCGGTCTGAAGGTGGCCATGATCACTGGCGACAATCAGGGCACCGCCGAGGCGATTGCCCGCGAGCTGGGCATTGATCACGTGATTGCCGAAGTTCTGCCCGAAGGCAAGGTTCAGGCGCTGGAGGCTCTGCGCAAAGGCGGGGCGAAACTGGCCTTTGTGGGCGATGGCATCAACGACGCGCCGGCGCTGGCCGCAGCCGATGTGGGCGTGGCCATTGGCACCGGCACCGATGTGGCGATCGAGGCCGCCGATGTGGTGCTGATGTCGGGCGAATTGACCGGCGTGGTCAATGCCTTTCACATCTCCCAGAAAACCATGGCCAATATCCGGCAGAACCTGTTTTGGGCCTTTGGCTATAACACCCTGCTGATTCCGGTTGCCGCCGGAGTGCTCTATCCGCTTTGGGGGATCATGCTGTCGCCGATGCTGGCAGCGGGGGCCATGTCGCTTTCCAGCGTTTTCGTGCTGACCAACGCGCTGCGCCTGCGCTGGGTGAAACCCTTGCAGGCCGAAACATCCCATGGGGCTGTTGCCCCGACGCTGCAAACCGCAGCTGCTGAATAACCGTAGAATAACCGCAGAATTTTCAAGGAGTACCCCACATGAACATCGGAAGCGTATCCGCCCAATCCGGCCTCTCGGCCAAAACCATCCGCTATTACGAGGACATCGGTTTGGTCAAACCCCTGCGCGACACCAACGGCTATCGGTCGTTTCAGGAAAAGGAGTTGCACAAACTCACCTTCCTGAGCCGCGCTCGCGCGCTCGGATTCACCATCGAGGATTGCCGCTCCTTGCTGGCGCTATACGAGGACGAAACCCGCGCCAGTGCAGATGTAAAGCGCATCGCCAAGGAACAACTGGCGATGATCGATCAGAAAATTTCCGATCTGCAAAACATGCATAACACGCTATCCCACCTGATTGACGAATGTGCCGGGGATCACCGGCCTGATTGCCCTATTCTGAAGGATCTGGCGAAGGTTTAACGCGAAATGCCTTAGCCCGCCTTTTCCAGTATCGCGCGGCATTTCTCGCAGTCGTCTTTCATGGTGGCGATCAGGTCGTCAATGCTGTCGAATTTGGCCTCGGGGCGCAGATAGGCGACCAGTGCGGCGGACACATGCGCCCCGTATAGGTCGCCTTTGAAATCCAGAACATGTACTTCCAGATTGGGGGCATTGATGCCGAATGTCGGGCGTTCCCCCAAGGATGCGGCCCCAAGGTAGGTGCCTTTGTGCGGGCCGTCCAGAACATCGAAAAATACCGCATAAACGCCGAATTTCGGCAGGTGCAGGCCTTTCATGGACAGGTTGGCGGTGGGAAAGCCCAAATCGCGGCCCCGCTGGTCGCCCTTTTCAACCACGCCTTCGATCCGGTGCCAATGGCCAAGGATCCGCGCGGCACATTCCGGTTTGCCCTCGCGCAATTCCTTGCGGATCGCGGTAGAGGAATAATCCCCCTGCGCATCGGTCACAAGCGGGGCAATGGTAACGCCAAAGCCATGGGTTTCACCCATCTTTTGCAGCAGTTTTGCATCTCCGGTGCGCCCCTTGCCAAAGCGGAAATCCGCCCCCACCACCAGATGCCGGATGCCCAGCCCGTCACGCAGCACATCGCGCACGAAATCCTCTGCGGTTTTGGAGGCCAGTTCCCCGTTGAAAGGCAGTTCGTACAGTTGCTCCACCCCCAGTTTTTCAAACCGCGTGGCACGGGCGTCTGCCGACATCAGGCGGAAATCCGGCGCATCCGGTTGAAAAAAGGCGCGTGGATGGGGTTCAAACGTGACAACACCAAGTGGCGCAGACAGCCCCGCCGCCGCCGCACGCGCCAGCGCCAGCACCGATTGGTGGCCCAGATGCACGCCGTCGAAATTTCCCATGGCCACCGCCGCGCCCTGATCTTCGGGTTTTATATCGGAATAGCTGTTGTGGCGTTTCATATCGGGGCCTTTCGCAATGGGGTTGTCCTTCCTTAAAAGGCCACCGGTGGCGGGT
>JALWOO010000736.1 GCA_027083485.1 Amylibacter sp.
GTTCTCGGACCTTCCAGAATACGCGTTCCCGCGTCTTCGATCGCTACTGGACCCCCATCCGGCAGGCGGCGATGTGATTCACATGACGATTGGCGAACCGAAGCACGCCTTTCCTGATTTTGTGAGCGATATTCTGGCTCAGCATGCCGACGAGTTTGCCAAATACCCGCCGAATGCAGGCGCACCGGAACTGCTATCCTCCATTGCGGACTGGATTAAACGGCGCTTTGCTGTAGACGTAGATGCCGCCACGCAGGTTATTACTCTGAGCGGTACCCGCGAAGGGCTGCACAATGCCTGTATCGCGCTTTGCCCGGAAACCAAAAATGGCAAGCGGGTCAATGTCCTGATTCCGAACCCCTTCTATCAGGTCTATGCGGTGGCGGCGGCAACGGTTGGTGCAAAACCCGTATTTGTTCCGGCAGAGGCCGCGAATGGTTTTCTGCCCGATTTTGCCGGATTGCCCGCCGAGGTACTGGATCAGACCGCCGTGGCTTACATTTGTTCGCCTTCCAATCCGCAAGGCGCGGTGGCCAGTCGGGAATACTGGACAGAGCTGTTACAGCTTGCCGAAAAACATGATTTCCGCATTTTTGCCGATGAGTGCTATTCCGAGATTTACCGCAACGCGCCCCCCGTCGGGGCGCTGCAAATCGCGGTAGAGCTGGGGATTGATCCGGAGCGGGTTCTGATTTTCCATTCCCTGTCCAAACGCTCCAACCTGCCCGGCCTGCGTTCCGGTTTTGCCGCCGGTGGTCCTAAAACCATTGCCGCCCTGAAACAGCTGCGCGATTTTGCCGGCGCGCCGATTCCGCTGCCGCTGCAACGGGTGTCCACTGCCGTTTGGGCCGATGAGGACCACGTCATCGCCAACCGCGCCCAGTACCGCGAGAAATATGCCGCAGCCGATGAGGTTTTTACCGGATTGAACGGGTACCAAAGCCCTGAAGCCGGGTTTTTCCTGTGGTTGCCGGTGGAGGATGGCGAGGCGGCAGCCCTGTCGCTCTGGCAGGAAACCGGCGTGCGGGTGTTGCCCGGTGCCTATCTGAGCCGGGAAGTGGACGGTTATAATCCGGGCAAGGGATTTATACGGGCTGCCATGGTGGCCCCAAAACAAGAAATGACAGACGGGTTACTCATAATCCGCAAGCATCTGTACCGAGGAATTTGATCGATGGCCTATCAAACCAGAACACGTGACCCTTTGCTTGATGCCAAAATGCAAGAAGCCATTCAACGACGTGGCAAGGAACTTATGGGGTTTGGCCTGATTGCTTTGGCAGTTTTGTTTGGCGCGATCCTGTGGAGCTATTCCCCCGAGGATTCGAGCTGGCAGAGCGCCACATCCGCACCAATACAGAATTATTTGGGGGCTTTTGGTGCCGCCATTGCCAGCCAGTTTACATTGACGATCGGGTTGGCCGCCTGGACGATTCCCTTGTTATTGGCAACATGGGGCTTACGTTTCATCCTGCACATCGGGGATGATCGGATGTTTAGTCGGGCGATCGCGTTTCCCGTGTTCATTGCTGTTACCGCAATTTTTCTGGCCTGCCACGTTCCATCTGCCAGCTGGCAGCATAATGGCTTGGGTCTGGGCGGATTGTCCGGTGATGCCGCGCTTGGTGTTTTGCTGGATCTGGTGCCGCTTTCAACCGGTGCCAGCCTGATTGTTATTACCCTGTTCTTTGGGATGTTTGTTGTATTGTCCGGTCTGTTTACGCTGGGGTTTGTTTATGGCGAAGTTGCCCTGATCGCACGCCATGCGATTGTGGCGATTATTCTGACCTATGACAGCATAGCCTCCGCTCTTGGTTTTGCTGTACGGCACGGGGCCGGTGGGGCCTTGGCGGCCAAATCCCGCCTGCAGGCCCATAAGGAAAAGCGCGCGCAAAAAGCAGCTATTTTGCAGGAAGACGCCGAAGAGGCCGTTATCGAGCAGGAACAGTCGGCACCGAAAAAACCGCTGTTTTCTATGCCGAAACTGCGCCGTGTGGCCGAACCGGAAATCGAGGATGTCCTTGATATCCCAGAGGATGACACTGTTGCCGACACATTTGAATTACTGCCTGAAGAAGATCGGGTCAAAGCGCGAATCAATGATGCGATCAAGAATAAAGTGTTACGTGCGCGCACAATGCGTATTCGCCAGCATCCGCAAGAACCCGTTGTCACGGATAATCTGTTTCGGGATGCTCCGGATGTTGACGAAAGCGCGGCTCCTGCCCTTGGCGGGGTGCATCGTGATTTGACCGATGATGGTCTTCAAGCAGAGGAGGTGGTTAAAACCGAAACACCCGCCTTTGCTAGTATTCGCCGAGCCCCCCCTGTTCCCACGCCGCAAGAGCTAAAGTCGGTGGTTCAACCGCGTGTCCAGAAAACTGTCAAGCAGAGCAGCAAAGCCATTGCCGAAGCACAACCAAGCTTGTTTGTGGAGCGCGAAGAAGCTGCTTATGAAACGCCGCCTCTGAGCTTGTTGGCCAGTCCGGACACGATTGTTCGCCACCATCTGAGCGACGAAGCATTGGAAGAGAATGCGCGTATGCTGGAAAACGTTCTGGATGACTACGGTGTCAAGGGCGATATTGTTTCCGTGCGCCCCGGCCCTGTGGTCACCATGTACGAACTGGAACCGGCCCCGGGTCTCAAGGCCAGCCGTGTTATTGGTTTGGCTGATGACATTGCGCGCTCCATGTCTGCCCTTTCGGCTCGTGTTTCAACGGTTCCGGGACGGTCTGTCATCGGAATCGAGCTGCCAAATGAAAACCGTGAAACCGTTTTGTTACGCGAAATCCTGACCACGGCCGATTATGGGGATAGCCAGCAGAATTTGCCGCTTGCTTTGGGCAAGGATATCGGTGGGCAATCAATTGTAGCCGACCTTGGCAAGATGCCTCACTTGTTGATTGCGGGGACGACCGGCTCCGGTAAATCCGTGGCCATCAATACCATGATCTTGTCGCTGCTGTATAAGCTCAGCCCCGAAGAATGCCGAATGATTATGATTGACCCGAAAATGCTGGAACTGTCTGTCTATGACGGCATCCCGCATTTGCTGTCACCAGTGGTAACGGACCCGAAAAAAGCGGTTGTCGCGCTGAAATGGGCCGTTGGGGAAATGGAAGACCGGTATCGCAAAATGTCCAAGATGGGCGTGCGCAATATTGGCGGATATAACGCCCGCGTCGCTACGGCCTTGAACAATGGCGAGGATTTCGAACGCACCGTGCAAACTGGTTTCGACGATGAAACCGGCGATCCGATCTTTGAAACA
>JALWOO010000737.1 GCA_027083485.1 Amylibacter sp.
TTTGGCGACAATCCGATTGATCAACGCAGCGATCAAGGATCGGGATATTGCGGCGCGCAGCGAGGGCAATCAGGACGGCGTATCGGATGCGGAAATTCTCACCGTGCTGGCCAAGATGGTCAAGCAACGGCTGGATAGCGCCAAGATCTATGAAGAAGCAGGCCGTCTGGAGCTGGCGGAAAAAGAGCGCGAGGAAATCGACGTTATTCAGGGCTTTTTGCCCAAACAACTGACCGATGAGGAAGTCCGCGCTGCCGTGCAAAAGGCTATCAATGACACCGGTGCCAGCTCCATTCGCGATATGGGGCGGGTGATGGGCGCATTGAAAGCAGCCTATTCCGGCCAGATGGATTTCGGCAAAGCCGGTGGAGCCGTTAAGGAATTGCTCGGCTAATTCTGTCTAGGGGTATTTCCGCGCGGATTTGGCCACTGCAAGTTTACCCCCCTTTTTTGATTTCTTGGCAACAGCGGTCCAGACATAGGTGTGTCTGCCAGAGGGCGGGCAGGGGCTTTTGTATTTGAACGCACCCGGGGCAATGGTTTTTTGGCCTTTGTATGCCACCAGCCCGCCGCCGTGTGAATAGTTCGGCGCGTCTTTGTCCTTGAGCCGGAACCGGATGTATTTTGTACCGGCGGGGACTTTGGATAGGCGAAATGCCGGATTTTTCACCCGATTGGGATGGCCGTTTGTGCAGGATTTCAGTCCGTCCCAATTGAACGAGATTGAAAACGCCGAGGCCATTTGCGGCGTGCTGGCAAGCAGAGCAAGGGCCAGTGATGTTTTGATAAACAGTTTCATAGAACAATCCTTTTGCAGAAAACGATGGAAAATATGCCTGAAGATAGGCTGATTTCCCCCACCGCCGCAGTGCGGATGATCACTTATTAACAGCGCGCCATGGTTTTGGCATCAACACCCAGTGCCCGTTAACGAAAATCAAGCCGTCATATGCCAGCCCCATGGTCTCACCGGGTTTGACGAATTTGAACCGGATAATGACGTTATTTCCCTGAAGATAGGGAAGGACTTTCTTATAGCCACCGGGAAATTTTTTCTGAATGCTGGTGTGGTTTCTGAGCTTTAACGTGGTGGTTTCGATTGAATAGATTTCGCTGTGTTCCGGTTTGGGGCCAATGGTGACGCCGGGTTTGAACATGCCGTCATACATTGCGATCAAATCGCTGGCCAATGGTTCTGCGTAAACGGTTCGGATGTCTTTGGCGGTTGGCTTGAGCGCCATTGTCAGGGCTGCGCGATCGGCGTTCGGGTCAAAGAATTTCTGCAACATTTCACGACCGTCAATCGTGGGCTGTTCGGCGCGTGCCGGCGCTGGCGGGGCCTTGGGGGAGGCTTGCGGTGTCGGTTGTTGTGCTGTGACCTGTGGGGCTGGCTGTTGCTGGGCCGGAGCCTCAGGCGTTGCTTGCGGTGCTGTTACCGGCGGGGCGGGTTGCTCTGCGGGTTTTTGTATCCTGACGGGGGCCGTGGCCGGTTGACCGGGGAGCTGTGCTTCGGCAAAAATGTCCACCGTTTTTTGAAACGACATGTCCGGTGCCTGTTTGCAGACCTGCTGCAACACGCTATAGAGGCCTTCAATATGGCCCTGATTGATGGTGCGTTCCTTGCCGTCAGTTTTCGCAAGATACCCCGACGCCCAGAAAACCGACAGGGTTTTGTCGCCTGCATCACCGGTCAACAGTATACCCGCACAGGGCGCGGACGGATCAAATGCAACACGTTGGGCATTGGCTGTGGAAAAAGATGCGGCCACAATGGCGGGGATGAAAAGCGGGGCTGAAATGCGCATGCGGTACCTCTGAAACAATGTTCTTTGGTATCAGCCTATACCGGGCAATCCTGGTGATGCAAGCGTTGCAAGGCGTCTTCGATCCGGTTGCGCAGATCAAGGCGTTCCTCCGGCGTCAAAAATGCCCCGAGTTCGATTTCGCGGCCAGATCCGGAAAGGGTCAGGTAATGCTTCACATGCGGGTTTTCGCGGATGTTGACCTTGATCCAATAGGGGTTGGCCTGCCAGAACTGATCCGGTTTTCGCGGGTTGTGGCGGTAAACGGTTACCAGATCTGACCAGATTTTCAGCTCCTCGCGCAAGGCTCCGTCGGCCGTGTTGCGTTGCATCAGATACCAGAGCAACCCCAGTGCCGCCAGCAGATGCGGCAGCAGCCCCCACCATGCCAGCGTTCCCAGAAACGCCATCAGCGGGATGCTGAGCATTATGGCGGTGCCTGCCATCACCACAACAAAGCCTTCAGGCGACAAGGACCGGTGCGGGCGCAGGGTGAAGCTGTGCAAGGGCGGGTCCGTGCGCACCAGCGTGCCATCATTGGAAAAGGCCGGGGTTTGCGCCCCGGCCTCGTTGTTTTCGGTGTTCGGCGTCATGTTAGTGTGACGGCCCTTTGTCCCACATATCCGGTGTCGGGAGCTGCTCGAAAGTATGCTCTGGCGGTGGATTTGAGAGGGTCCATTCCAATGTATCCGCATATTCGCCCCAATATGCTTTCTCGGTCACTTTCTTGCCTGCGAACAGGGTGTAGAAAACGATGCCGATGAACAGCAGGAAGGAAACGAAAGACAACAACGCCCCGTAAGAGGAGATCTTGTTATAGAAGGCAAAAGCCTCGTTGTAGTCGATATAGCGGCGTGGCATGCCTTGCAGCCCCAGGAAGTGCTGCGGGAAGAAGGTCAGGTTGGTGCCGATAAAGAACAGCCAGAAGTGCAGTTTTGCCGCGAACTCCGGATACTGGCGACCGGACATTTTGCCGATCCAGTAATAGACGCCAGAGAACAGACAGAAAGCCGCGCCAATCGCCATCACATAGTGGAAGTGCGCCACAACGTAATAGGTGTCATGCACCAGACGATCCACAGGAGCCTGTGACAACACAACCCCGGTCACGCCACCAACGGTGAACATGAACAGGAATCCCATGGCGAACAGCATCGGTGCCTTGAACTCGATCGAACCGCCCCACATGGTCGCAATCCAGCTGAAGATCTTGATGCCGGTGGGCACCGCAATCACCATGGTTGCCAGCATGAAGTAGGACTGCTGTGTCAGGGACATGCCAACGGTGTACATGTGGTGCGCCCAGACAACAAAGCCCAGACCGCCAATGGCGACCATCGCATAAACCATCGGCAGATAGCCAAAGATCGGTTTCTTGGAGAAGGTCGAAATCACGTGCGATACGATACCAAAGCCCGGCAAAATGATCATGTAAACTTCCGGGTGGCCAAAGAACCACA
>JALWOO010000738.1 GCA_027083485.1 Amylibacter sp.
TCTCCAAGGTGCAGCCCAACGCGCGAGTGCATCAGGTTCTGGATCAGGGCCATCGCCTGTTTGGTGAAAACAAGGTGCAGGAAGCACAGGGGAAATGGCCCGATTTTTGCGCCGAGTTCCCAAAAACCAAGGTGCATCTGATCGGCCCGCTACAAACCAACAAGGTCAAAGCCGCCGTCACCCTGTTTGATGCCATCCACACTGTTGATCGCCCGAAACTGGCGCGCAAACTGGCAGATGAAATTCAAAAACAAGGCAAAGCGCTGGACCTGTTCATTCAGGTCAACACCGGTGAAGAGCCGCAAAAGGCAGGGGTCTTGCCTGCGCAAGCCGATGATTTCATTCAGGAATGCCTGGCCATGGATCTGCCCATTGGCGGGCTGATGGTGATTCCCCCCGCAAGTGAAGAACCCTCATTGCACTTTGCCCTGCTCGCCAAAATTGCCGCCCGCAACGGATTGAAAAACCTGTCCATGGGCATGAGCGGCGATTTTGAACGCGCGGTTGCGCTAGGCGCAACCCATGTACGGGTTGGCTCTGCCATATTCGGCGAGCGGGATTACGGTTAACGCACTTTGCGGCGCAAAAGTTTAAGCAAATCCTGATCCGCCTTGCCGGTCAGCGGCACGCCCTGCGCGGATTGAAAAGCGCTGATCGCGTCAATGGTTTTAGGCCCGATAATGCCATCAGGATCGCCCACATCGTAACCGGCACGGTTTAACAATTCCTGCACCGCTATTTTGTCATTCAGCTTGAGCGCCCCCGGTCCACGGGGCCATTCCCGCGCAAATTCGCCACCGCCGGCAATCTTGTCCCCAAGATGCCCGACCGCCATCGCATATGAATTGGCGTTGTTATAACGTTTGATGACAAAGAAGTTTTTGAACACCACAAAGGCCGGACCATCCGCACCTGCCGGCAGGAAAACAGATCCCTTGCCGTGGTTCGGAATACGTCCCCCGGAAACCAGCCGCACGCCCAGTTCGTGCCAACGCGCCGGTGTTGCCTTTACCTTCAGGCTGGCATTGCCATAGTTGAATTTCTTCGGAAGCTTGACCTCCACTCCCCAAGGTTGCTTGTATACCCATCCGAATTTATGCAGATAATTTGCCGTAGAGGCCAGCGCATCCCCTGGATCACGGGGATCCCAAACATCACGACGCCCGTCACCGTCAAAATCCTGCGCATAGGCCTGATAGCTGGTCGGAATAAACTGTGTATGCCCCATGGCTCCGGCCCATGATCCCATCATCCGTTTCGGGGTAATATCGCCGCGCTGGATAACCTTCAGCGCCGTCAGAAGCTGGCTTTCACCGAATTTGCGTCGCCGCCCTTCATAGGCCAGCGTGGCCAGAGCCTCGATGATATTGATGTCGCCCATGTTGGACCCATAGGAGGACTCCAACCCCCAAATCGCCAATACGGCCTTGGCGTCCACCTGATATTTCTTTTCGATTTTGCGCAGCTTCTTGCGATGCTTTTGCATCATTGCCTTGCCGTTTTTCACCCGCTTGGGGGAGGTCGCCGTATCCAGATAATCCCAGATCTGGCGCGAAAATTCTGCCTGTTTGCGATCCAGCGCCATAACCCGCTGGTTCAGTTTGACCCCGCGAAAGGCGCGGTTGAATGTCCGTCTGGAAATCCCGTTCGCCAGGGCTTTGGCTTCGAATTGCTTGATCCAGAGCTTGAACCCTGATTCGCTTTGGGCAACAATGATCGGGCGGGGGCGCGGCGATATTTGTGCATGTAGCGGATTTACAAGGGAAAAACCCGCAATGGTTGCGGTCAGTAAAAGGGTTTTCATGCGACGCTCCTGCTCAAATAATGCGTGCTTTTCCCCCATTCTAGCCGCAAAAGGGGCCTGTCAAAAGAGCCTAATTTTCTTTGCGGTGTGATGCGCGATAGGTCGCCGCATCCTGTTTGAACCGGTCCAGACAGTCCCGTAACAAGGTAACGCGATGCGGGCGAAAGGAATTTTGTAGCACTTTCAAGCGGGAAATCCTGTCAAAACGAAAGGCCCTGAAATCCTGCCGAAGCTGGCATTTCGCCAGTAAAACAAGGGTTTGATCCATGAAGACGATGGAAAGCGGCCATAAATCACGGCTGGTTTTGACCCCTTTCATATCTGCGTATTCAATATGGATGACGCTCTCATCCCGTGTCGCTTTACGCAAGGCAGCCACGTCAATATGGATTTCCGGCCGCTGATGAAACCGCTTGGCATGCAGCACCGAATTTTGCATTTGCTGGCGCATCCTTTCCGGCAGGCAGGCGCGAATTTTGGCCAGCACGTCTTGCGCGGCCTGTGCCAATACCGGATCGCCCACGGCAATGACTTCGCGCAGGCCCAGCACCAGCGCTTCGGTTTCATCGGTGTTGAACATCATTGGCGGCAAGGCGGGGTCTTCAATCAGGGTATAGCCAAATCCCGCCGCTCCGTCGATCACGGCACCGGTTGCACGCAGGCTATCAATGTCGCGGTAAACCGAGCGCTTGGAAATCGACAGTTCTTCAGCCAGCCGAGCCGCCTTGATCGGGGCGGGCAAGCTGCGCAAAAGCTGCATCATTTGCAAGAGTCGTTCGGTTCGGGCCATAATGCGAGGATACTACTGGCTATTGCCACTTTTTGACAGCAGGGTTTTGCTAGACAGGGGCAACACAGATAAACGGAGACCCTGATGTTGAAACTATTCGTATTCGGCCCCGCCTTTGGCGAAATTTCTGCCAGCCCTTTTTCGGTCAAGGCCCTGTGTCTGATGGAAATGTCAGGCCAAAAATATTCGGTGGAGCGGGGTGCCGACCCGCGCAAAGCCCCTAAAAACAAATTGCCGGTGCTGGAACATGACGGCAAAAACATCCCCGACAGCGATCAGATCCGTGACTATCTGGAAGCCACTTTCGGACTGGATTTTGACGAAGGCTTGACACAGGAACAACGCGGGATTTCCCGGGCCGTAATCCGCATGACCGAGGAACACATCTATTTCGGTTTGGTGTGCTCGCGCTGGCTGGACGATGCAAACTGGCCCACCACCCGCGAGGCACTGTTCGGAAGCATCCCGAAACCGATCCGGAAGTTCATCACCGGTAAAATTCGTAAAAAAGTTGCGACAATGGCCTATGGTCAAGGCATGGCGCGCCACACTCCGCAAGAACAGGCAGATCGCATCGGCAAGGATATTGCGGCGATCGAGGCCATTCTGGGCGACAACGCGTTCCTGTTTGGTGATAGGCCCAGTGCAGCGGATGCATCGGTTGTCGCCATGTTGCGAGAGATCACCAGCTATCCCAACCCGACTTTGCTTCAGGGGCTGGTGACATCCCGACCGACCTTGGTTGCCTATCTGGAACGTGGCAAAGAGGCCATGTACCCGAAATGACCCCCACGATTACACCCGATGTGAAAGCTGTTTTTGACAGCTTTCACGAACCTGCCCGCACGGGACTGTTGCACTTGCGCAGTTTGATTTTTGACTGTGCGGAACGGGACAAAGAAATCGCTCCGATAACCGAGGCTCTGCGGTGGGGGCAACCTGCCTACCTGTGCAAAACAGGGTCTGGTTTACGGCTGGGCATCCCTAAAACCGGTGGTTTCGCAATTTATGTCCATTGCCAAACCAGTTTAATAAGAGACTTCACACAATTGTTTCCAAATGATTTTACAATCGAAGGAAACCGCGCCGTCCATTTTGAAACCCTTTCGGACATCAATGATGACAAATTAAGGTTCCTGATTACTTCCGCCATGCGATATCGGCTCTAGGGTTTGCTCGGCCTTGAGCATATCCGCCGTTTTTCGGGATCCGTCATGGCTCCAGCCCGGCGGGGCAAACATGTATTTCAGGCGGTCCCCCATGGTGATGCCGCGCTGAAAGACATCCTTGAAAATCCCGACCCATTCATGGGTTGCCACCCGTAGCGGGTTAAAGGTGCCAAGGTTGAACACCAGCCCGTATTCGGGGGTTTCCTGCTCCGGCACAAAGGTGCCGAACATCTTGTCCCAGATAATCAACACGCCTGCATAATTGGCATCCAGATAGCGCGGGTTGCGACCATGGTGGACGCGGTGGTGGGACGGGGTGTTCATCACCGCCTCGAACCAGCGGGGCATTTTGTCAATGGCTTCGGTATGAATCCAGAACTGATAGATCAGGTTCAACCCCGACACAAAAATCACCATTGCCGGATGGAACCCCAGCAGGATCAACGGCGTTTTCACCAGCATCATCAGGGTGACTGTGCCGGTCCATGTCTGGCGCAGGGCGGTTGTCAGGTTGTAATGCTGGCTGGAATGATGCACCACATGCGCCGCCCAGACCCAGCGGATCCGGTGACCAAAGCGGTGGATCCAGTAGTATGCCAGATCGTTGAGGATGAAACACAGCACAATCACCGCAGCGCTTGTCCCCAGATCAAACAGGCGGAATTGCCACATGAAGGTGAAATAGCCATAAGCAACAAAGCCAAGCACCAGCCCTTCGATCACATTGCCGGCCCCCATGGCCAGAGAGGTCAAGGCATCGCGGGTTTCATAACGCCCGCCGCGCCGCTTCAGGGTGATCCACGCCAGTTCCAGCAAAATCGCCACCACAAACAGGGGAACCGCCATTTGCACCACATCGGGGAATTGAATGTCAGGCATTGGTGCCTCCTGTCAGAATATGCTTCCACTGATCGCGCGCCCCGTCTGCCAGCGTGATTTTGACAACCGGTGCCGTATAATCCCGCAACAGCACCCGCAGGCCCTTGTCGGTATTCCGGATTTCACAACCGCGCGGCACCAACCGACAGGCCGCATCCGCGCCCATGGCCCAAACCAGCCCGGGGCCGTGATCCGTCACCACCAGCGCCTGATGGCCATCCTTGGCGATTTCCACCTGCTCGACCGTGGTTTCGGGATATTGCGCCCGCCACAAGCGGCGCACCTGTTCCGCATCCTGCATCCGCAAACGGCGCGAATAGCCCAGCACATGCAGCAGCAGGGCAATCCCGAGGATGCCGAAAACAACTATGGGACCGAGCAAATATAAGGGCATGGACAACACCGTTTCAGTTCTGTCCAGAGTGCAACCGGTTCAAAGGTCTGTCAATCCTGCCCGTGCGTCAGCTATCGTCAGCTGCGATCATCGCCTTGAGCAAATCTTGCGCTTCGGGGGAATCCCATTCGGCTTCGCCCAGCAGGCGGGCGATTTCCCGACCGTTGCGATCCAGTACAACCGTTGTCGGCAGCCCCAGCACCGCCATGCGCCGCGCATAGGCCTGTTTCGGATCGCGAAGGATTGGGAGGTCTTTTACACCTACTTTGCCAAAGAACGTCTTGATCATTGAAACGGGATTGCGACCGGTTGCAACGGTGACTACGGCAAAATCATCACTCCCCATTTCCCGCTGCAATGCATCCAGTTGGGGCATTTCCTTGCGACAGGGCGCGCACCAGGTGGCCCAGAAGTTCAGCAAGACAACCTTGCCCTTGTAGGCAGTAATATCCAGCTCGTTACCTTCGCCATCCACAAAGGGCACCACGACCGGATCCTTGGCAACGCTGTGGATTGCCAGTTTGCGCATGTCGCCCGCGCGCAAATCACGCAAGGCAGCCACATCCGGCGCGCCCGCCCACACAGGGTTTGCACCAAGCGCCACAGCAGCGTATAGGGTTGCGGCAACAATTGTTTTCATCAGGGTCATATCCGGCCTCTCAATTCCAAGGGTCTTGCTACCATGTCCGACAAATCGTCATCAAATGCAATGTGGGGCGGTCGTTTTGCCTCAGGTCCCGATGCCATCATGGAGGCAATCAATGCCTCGATCGATTTCGACAAACGGATGGCCAGACAGGACATAGAGGCCTCGCGCGCCCATGCGGCAATGCTTGCCAAACAGGGTATTATTACTGATAGCGATGCCAAGGCCATTCGGGAAGGCCTGCTCACGGTGTTGTCAGAAATTGAAAACGGCACGTTCAAATTTTCAAAGGCGCTGGAAGACATCCACATGAATGTGGAATCGCGGCTCAAGGAAATCATCGGCGAACCAGCCGGACGTTTGCACACGGGCCGGTCGCGCAATGATCAGGTGGCCAATGATTTCAAAATGTGGGTGCGCGACCAGCTGGATGCCGCGATTGGCGGCATTGATGCACTGACCGCCGCCTTGCTGGATCAGGCAGAGGCCGGTGCCGATATGGTCATGCCCGGCTTTACCCACCTGCAAGTGGCGCAGCCGGTGACCTGGGGCCATCACATGCTGGCCTATGTGGAAATGTTCGCCCGCGATAAATCCCGCATGCAGGATGCACGCAAACGCATGAACGAATGTGTGCTTGGCGCGGCTGCACTTGCAGGCACGTCCTTTCCGCTGGATCGGGACATGACAGCAGAGGCATTGGGGTTTGACCGCCCGTCAGCCAATTCGCTTGATTCCGTATCGGACCGCGATTTTGCACTGGAATTCCTGTCGGCGGCATCCATTTGCGCGACCCACCTGTCCCGCTTTGCCGAAGAACTGGTGATCTGGTCCACAGTGCAATTCAAATTTGTCACCTTGTCGGATCGTTTTTCGACCGGTTCTTCCATCATGCCACAAAAGAAAAACCCCGATGCGGCAGAGCTGATCCGCGCCAAGGTTGCACGGATTAACGGCTCGCTCGTCGGGTTGCTGACAGTAATGAAAGGCCTGCCGCTGGCCTATTCCAAGGACATGCAAGAAGACAAGGAACAGGTGTTCGACGCCGCCGATAGCCTGATGCTGGCGCTGGCAGCCATGGCGGGGATGGTGGCCGATATGACCCCGAACAAGCCGGAACTCGAAATTGCCGCCGCAACCGGCTTTTCCACCGCAACCGACCTGGCCGATTGGCTGGTGCGGGCGCTGAACATGCCGTTCCGCGATGCCCACCATGTAACCGGCACGCTGGTGAAAATGGCCGAGGATGGCAATTGCGATCTGCCCGATTTGACGCTGGCACAAATGCAGAGCGTTTGTCCCGAAATTACCGAAGCCGTGTTTGACGTGCTGGGCGTGCACAATTCGGTTAACAGCCGCACGAGTTACGGCGGCACTGCACCGGCAAACGTGCGCGCACAAATCAAACGCTGGCGCGAGGAGTTGGGCTAATGTTGAAGGTTCTGGTTATTCTTTTGGCAAGCACTGCGGTGCTTGCCAGCTGCGGTATCAAAGGCGATCCATTGCCGGTCTCCGCCAGCGAATAACGCTGGTGCGAAGGGGGAAATGAAGACACGCCCTAGGCGTCTGTCACGTTTTCCTTAAACGCTACCTCGAATTCCGCCTGTTTTTCGGGCGATGCATCGGTCTGGTATTTCTCTTTCCATTCCTTGCTCGACATGCCGTAAAAGGCAACGCGGCCTTCTTCCTTGCTCATTTCGATGCCCCGTTCATTGGCGGCCTCCTGATACCAGCGCGACAGGCAGTTCCGGCACATTCCGGTCAGGTTCATCATATCGATATTTTGCACATCGGGGCGTTTCACCATCAAATGATGACGCAAGGCGCGAAAGGCTGCGGCTTCGATTTCGATACGGGTTTGGTCGTCCATGGGGGATCTCCGGTCATTTGGTTGCGTCAAAGGCGGGTTTGCGCTGTTTTGCCCTAGGGTCAGGCGCTTGAGCTTCTTTGCTGTGCCATATAGACAATTTTTTCAAGAAAATCTTGTTGTTATTCCACAGTCAGCAGGATTTTAACCGGACAAGCCTTTCGGTAGCGGTTATATAGTGGGCAACTCAATAAAAGCGGAAAGTTAGATACATGCGGCGGATGAGAAGTGTTAAAGTAGTGGCAACCCTGGGGCCTGCTTCGGATACCTATGATATGATCCGCAAACTGTCAGAAGCCGGTGCCGATGTCTTCCGTCTGAATATGAGCCACGGCTCCCAGGACGACATCCGCGAAAAGCATCAGATTATCCGCGATGTAGAACGTGATACCGGCCGCCCGATCGGTATTCTGGCCGATTTACAAGGTCCAAAATTGCGTTGTGGTGTCTTTGCCAAGGGTGAGGAAACACTGGTCGAAGGCGCACCATTCCGTTTCGATCTGGATGATGCCCCCGGTGATGCCAATCGGGTTTGCCTGCCGCACCCCGAAATATTTGCCGCACTGGCACCGGGCGAAATACTTCTTGTCAATGACGGAAAAATGCGTTTGCGCGTCACCGATTGCGGTGAGGATTTCGCCAATTGTGTTGTCGAGGTCGGCGGCGTGATCTCCAACCGCAAAGGCGTCAATGTACCGGATGTTCTGCTGCCTCTTGCGGCGCTGTCGGATAAGGATATTTCGGATCTGGAATTTGTATGCGACCTGGGTGTTGACTGGCTGGCGCTGTCTTTTGTTCAACGCCCTGAAGATGTGCTTGAAGCTAAGGAACTGGTTAAAGGGCGCGCGGCAATTATTTCCAAGATTGAAAAGCCCGCTGCTGTAAAGTCATTCTCCGACATCCTGAAAGTCACCGATGGCGTGATGGTTGCGCGCGGCGATCTGGGTGTTGAATTGCCGGTGCAGGATGTGCCACCGATCCAGAAACGTTTGGTGCGCGCCTGTCGCAAGGCGGGCAAGCCGGTGATCGTTGCCACGCAGATGATGGAAAGCATGATCGAGGCTCCGATCCCGACACGGGCCGAGGTTTCCGATGTGGCCACCGCCATTTATGAAGGTGCCGATGCGGTTATGTTGTCCGCAGAATCCGCAGCGGGCCAATATCCGGTTGAAGCTGTCACGACGATGAACAATGTTGCCGAAAGTGTCGAATCCGATCCCACTTATCGTGCAATCATAGAGGCTTCTCGTACACCGTCGCGGGCCACGGTTGCCGATGCGATTACGCTGGCTGCACGCGATGTTGCAGAAACCACCGAAATTCGCGCGATTTGCTGTTTTACCCACTCTGGCCATACGGCCATGCTGGCTGCGCGCGAACGTCCTTCAGTGCCTATTATTGCGCTGACCCCATTGGTGCCAACTGCCCGACGGATGACCTTGATTTGGGGGTTGCACTGTGTCCTGACCAACGAGGTTTCCCGCTTCAAAATGGCAGTTGTCAGCGCAGCTCGCGCGGCGCGTAATGCCGGTTTTTCAGAAGAAAAAGACAAAATCGTTGTCACCGCCGGTATTCCCTTTAACACACCGGGTTCCACAAATATTCTGCGGGTTGCCCCCGTGCAGGAAAAGTTGATTTTTGAAGGTGAGACTGATTAGAATATCCGCAATCACAGGCAGATAATTATAGAGGAATGCAGGGGAGTTCAGATGGGATATGATTATCAATTGGTCGGCGGCGTTTTGCTGCTGATCTTCGGATTTATCGGCGTTGCCAATGCATATGTGGATAAGCGCTCGCCGCTGTATTCCCTTATCGGCATGTTGCTCGGTGCAGCTTTGATCCTTTGGGCTTGGCTGTTGTCGGGACAGACCCTCACCCCAAAGGAAATCCCGAACGCGATTTTTCGGGTCCTTAGCTATTGGTTCTAGTGCTGGATAGTCGGGCAGCCTCGGAGGCCAGCCTCTCGATCCCGCGCCAGTCCTTTGCCTTGATCAAAGATTTGGGTGCAACCCAGCTCCCGCCAGCACAAATTGTATTTGGCAGTACCAGATAATCCGGCGCGTTTTGCAATGTTACCCCGCCTGTCGGGCAAAACTGCACCTGCGGGATCGGGGCCCCTATGGCCTTGAGTGCCGGCACCCCGCCAGAGGCCTCGGCTGGAAAGAATTTCTGAATGGTATAACCCTGCTCAAGCAACCGCATGGCCTCTGTCGCTGTCGCGGCACCTGGCAGCAAGGGGAGATCATATTCAACGCAAGCCGCCAAGAGCAGATCCGTCGCCCCCGGTGATACCCCGAACTTTGCACCAGCCTCTTTTGCTGCTTTGACATCGGCAGGGGTCAATAGCGTTCCCGCACCGACAACCCCGCCCGGCACATCGGCCATCGCCCGAATGGCATCAAGCGCTGCCGGCGTGCGCAAAGTGACCTCCAGCGCTGGCAATCCCCCCGCGACAAGGGCCTTGGCCAAAGGGGCCGCATCTGCGGCATCATCCAACACCAAAACCGGCACAATCGGGGCCAGACGGCAGATTTTTTCACAGGCAATACTGGCATTATTCGGGGTCATGGCATTCTCCTATAAAACCACAGCCGCGCCCTGCGTTGCAGGGCCAACATTTTTACGAAACACATCAAAGAGTTCGCGGCCAATACCGTGACCATTTCCGGACAAATCCGCCACCACAGGGGCGCGGTCTTCGAACCCTTCGACCAACACTCGCAGCACCCCGTTGATTGCATCCACTTCGATCATATCCCCGTCCTGCACCCGCGCCAGTGGTCCCCCGTCTGCGGCTTCCGGTGAAATATGAATGGCAGCAGGCACCTTACCCGATGCACCGGACATGCGGCCATCAGTCAGCAAAGCCACCTTCAATCCGCGGTCCTGCAAAATGGACAGAACAGGTGTCAGGTTGTGCAGCTCCGGCATGCCGTTCGCCTTGGGGCCTTGGAAGCGGACAACAATCACCGAATCGGTGGTAATGCTGTTGTTGTTAAAGGCCTCTCGCACAGCCTCCTGGGAATGGAAAACCCGTGCCGGTGCGCAAATATGGCGGCGATCCGGTGCAACAGCTGAAATTTTTATGACGCCGGACCCCAAGTTCCCCGATAGCGCCCGAAGCCCGCCCATTTCTTGAAACGGTTTGCTCACAGGGCGCAGGATTTTTTCGTTCAGGGGGGTTTTGGCCCCTTCTTCCCATACCAGACGCCCTTCGCGCAGTTTGGGTTCTTGTGTGTAATCCACCAGCCCGCGCCCGAATACTGTGGTGGTGTCGCCATGCAGCAATCCCGCCTTCAGCAGCTGACCAATCAAGTACCCCAATCCGCCTGCCGCATGGAAATGGTTCACATCGGCCAAACCGTTTGGATAAACCTTGGCCAGTAACGGGGTCACGGTGGACACTTCGGCCATGTCATCAGGTTCGACCAAAATACCCGCCGCACGCGCCATGGCCGGCAGATGCAGCACCAGATTGGTCGATCCGCCGGTTGCCATCAAGCCGACCATGGCATTCACAAAGCAACGTTCGTCCAGCACCTGCGCCACAGGCCGGTAGTCATTGCCCAGCGCCGAAATCGCCAATGCGCGCTGCGCTCCCCATTCTGTCAGGGCCGCACGCAAGGGTGTACCCGGATTAACGAATGACGCACCCGGCAAATGCAGGCCCATGAATTCCATTAGCATCTGGTTAGAATTAGCCGTGCCATAAAAGGTACAGGTTCCCGGCCCGTGATAGCTGGCCATTTCCGCCTGCATGAGCGCCTCGCGATTACATTCCCCTTTGGCAAATTGCTGGCGTACACGGGATTTTTCATCGTTGGGAAGGCCGGAGGTCATTGGCCCCGCCGGCAAAAACACCGCCGGTAAATACCCGTAAGTTGCCGCCGCCATAACCAATCCGGGCACGATTTTATCGCACACACCAAGGTAAACCGCCGCATCAAAGGTGTTGTGCGAAAGGCCAATTCCCGCCGACAAAGCAATCACATCCCTGGAAAACAGCGACAGTTCCATGCCCACTTGCCCCTGTGTAACCCCATCACACATGGCCGGCACCCCGCCCGCCATTTGCGCAGTCGCACCAACAGAACGCACCGCCGTGCGGATCATTTCGGGATAGTGTTCAAAGGGCTGATGCGCAGACAGCATATCGTTATAGGCGCTAATCATCCCCAGATTAGGCACTTTGCCTGCGGCCAAGGTATCCTTGTCAGCGGTCATCGCCGCATAGGCATGGGCCTGATTTCCACAGGTCAAATGCGCCCGACGCGGCCCTTCCTGACGGGCCTGTTCCATGCGCGCAAGGTAGGTGGAACGCAAAGTTCGGCTACGTTTACGGATGCGGTCTGTTACCTTCAGAATGGTCGCATTCATTGCCATAGCGGCTCTCCCAGCAAATGATTCCCGTGTTTGTATAGCGGCTTACGTTATCGATAACAATTCCTGTTTTCAAAGTCCGATACTTTGGCTATAGCGCCAGAATTTCCTGCAAAACGCTATATATTTTAGGCGCACCGGATTGGGCAACGTTGAACCGCAAGAATTGTCCGGCGGTTTCTGTAAGGCTGAACACATTGCCCGGTGCCAATACGATGCCCTGCGCATGTGCCCTCTGGGCGGCCTCAACCGCGGTGCGATGAGGGGGCAAAGCACACCAGAGGTAAAGACCGGCCTGAGGCTTGATCCATGGGGCTATTCCGACCTCGCGCAGCCGTTGTTCGGTATCATCCATTGCCTTTGATAAACGCCTGCGAAGCTCCTCCAGATATTTTCGATATGAACCGTCTGTTAACACGCACCAGGTCAATTCGGCTGAAAATGGATCGCCACCAAAGGAGGTTGCAATCTTGAGGTCTACCAATCCGTCAATCCAGTCTGAACGGGCTGCAATATACCCACAGCGCGCTGCCGCCGAGAGCGTTTTTGAAAAGCTGCCGATATGGATCACCCGTTGCAGCCCGTCCAGCGCTGCCAGACGCGGGGCGGGTGTGGTTTCGAAATCGGCGAAAATATCATCCTCGACGATAATCAAATCCGCCTGCTCTGCCAGTTTCAGCACCTGATGTGCCACTACAGGCGACAATGTTGCGCCG
>JALWOO010000739.1 GCA_027083485.1 Amylibacter sp.
AATCGTGGAAATGCCCCCCGGACCACCGGTGCTGCAAACCATGGTGGCCGAAATCTATGGTCCCGACGATGCAACCCGCCGTCAGGTGGCCGCCGATGTGGCCGACCTGTTCCGCAAGGCCGAAACGATCGTCGATGTGGACACCTACATGCAGGCCGATCACCAGAGCTGGCGCTTTGTGGTCAACCGTGAAAAAGCCTCGCGCCGTGGTGTGTCTGTGGATTCAATCAACCGCCAACTGAAAATGGCGATGGGCGGGTTCAAGCTGGGCGACGTGAAAATCGAACGCGCGCTGGAGCCGAAATTCATCTATCTGCAAATCCCGCTGGCCCTGCGTGGCGAATTCGGGCGCCTCGGTCAACTGCCGGTGCCTACCGCATCTGGCGATATGATTGCCCTGACCGAACTGGGCTATTTCGAGCCTTTCGATGTGGATGCCCCTGTCTATCACAAAGACCTGCGCGCCGTGGAATATGTTACCGGCGAAGTCACCGGCCGTCTGGGTGCGCCTGTCTATGGCATTCTGGAAATGGAAAGCCTGCTGGATGATTACATCTCTCCTGACGGCGTGCGTGTGGACACCAACTTTACAGGCCCGCCTGAAAACAGCCTGAAATCGGCGCTGGAATGGACCGGCGAATGGACCGTGACCTATGTCACCTTCCGCGATATGGGCATTGCCTTTGGCGTGGCGCTGATCCTGATCTATATCCTTGTGGTTTGGGAATTCGGCAACTTCACCATGCCGGCAATCGTGATGTTCCCGATCCCGCTGACCCTGATCGGCATTGTGCCGGGGCACTGGTTGTTCGGGGCACCGTTTACCGCAACCTCGATGATCGGCTTTATCGCCTTGGCGGGGATTATTGTGCGCAACTCGATTTTGCTGGTGGATTTCTCCCGCCATGCGGTCGAGGGCGGCATGGATGTAACCGACGCGGTGATCCACGCCTGTGCCACGCGGACCCGTCCGATTATTATCACGGCGCTGGCCTTGATCGTGGGCTCGTCAGTGATCCTGTCCGATCCGATTTTTCAGGGCATGGCGGTTTCCCTGATGATGGGCGGGCTTGTGTCCACCGTGTTGACGCTGGTTGTGATCCCGCTGGGCTGTGTGAGCTTCCGCAGGGCGCTGAGCGAAAAGGTTGCGACTGAAAAAGCCGAAAAAACCATGCACCGCGAGGTTCCGGAAACCAACAAACTGCCGCGCCGTTCCCGCAATGGCTCTGCCTCTGTGCTGGCGGCAATTTTCGATACCTTCCTGTTGATCGGTGAAATGATCGGGTTTGTGTTTGTGTCGATCTTCAAAGGTTTCGGTAAAATCTTCGGAGCCGACAGCAAGCCGACAATTCCGACTAAACCGTCTGAGCCGGCGAAAGCAACCACACCGCCGCCGGTGGTCAAGGTTGAAGAGCCAAAACCGGCAGAAGTGAAGCCCGTGGTTGAAGAGGCTCCGGCCAGGGAAGCCGCAAAACCGGCGGCCAAGACTCCCGCCGCCAAGCCGGAAACCGCCAAAGCGGATCCGGTAAAGGCAGAGGCCAAACCGGCAGCTCCGGCCAAGAAACCGGCGGCTAAAACGGCCAAGGCTCCGGCCAAAAAACCGGCTGCAAAGAAGCCTGCTGCCAAGAAAACGACGACCAAAAAAACGACGACCAAAAAGACGCCAGCCAAGGCATCAACGGCCAAAGCATCGCCAGCCAAGAAAACGACCCGCAAAACCGCGGCGAAACCGGCGGCGCGTGGCAAGGCCAAATCAACAGGGCGGCGTGGCATCCGGCTGAAAAAAACCAACCGATAGCACGGAGGAATAGGATTATGACGGTACATAAGACACGACTCTTCTCCTTTGGGATGGCTTTGATGGCGGTGGCATTTCTGGTGCCAATGGCGCGGGCGGAAGCCCCGGCACCAACCCCGCCGGAGGGACCATTCAAAGCGGGTGAACCGACACATGCGCCTAGCCAACCCTGGGTGCGCTCCTTGCCGATGCCCTATTGGTTGCAGCCAAGCACCCAGCCACAGGCGCAAGACCAGCAAAAAGCCCCGCAGGCCGGCGCGGTTCAGCAACCTAACCGGCAAGCCCCGCAAATGCAGGGCCAGCCCTATCGCCAGAACCGGACATGGACGCCTTTTGGCACGTTTACCCAAACACAACCGGGGGGCTACTACACGCCTTATACCATCGGGGCCCCGAACCAGTACTACGGCTATGTACCGCCGAGCTTTCCTGTGCCGCCGTTTTTCCCAAGCGGTCCCTGGGGTGGATATCGCGGACCGGTCGGGCCGGGGTACGGCCCTCAATACGGCTATGGCACGCCGCCGCGCCCGCAGAATTGATCGGGTCAGGAACATCCTATGAAAGAGTTTGAGATGACAACGAAAAAAACTGGAATAGCCGCTTTATGCGTCGCGCTGACCTGTCTGGTCCAAAGCCCGGCTGCGGCGCAGACCGGTAACCCGTGGAACCGCAACAGCGCGTCCGGCGGGGCTTCCGGCAATGCAACAAGTCGCTATGCACCGGCGGACCTCGCCCAGCGGCTTTCGGCGGTTCGTCCGCCAGCACCGCTTGCTGTTCCGGCTCCGCCAGCACCTGCCCCTGCTCAAGTTCAAGTGGCCCCCGCGCCCGCGCAACGTCCCGCGCCGGTTGCCACCCCGCAATATGCACCTGCGCCGAGGACGCAGCCTGTGCAAAACGGATACCCGACCGGCGGTTACACCCCCGGCACCGGGTATGGTTACGCCGGCGTGCCGCAAGGCTATTCCGGTTACGCACCCAATTACGGTGCAACGGCCTATCCCAACTACGGGACTGGCTATTCTGGTGTTCCGGGCGGTTATCCCGGTAGCAATGGCGGGTTTTTTCCGTCCGGGGGATTTCTTCCCGGCGGGGGCTCCCCCTTTGGTTTTAGTCCGTTCGGGTTTTTCTGATCCAGACGGCAAGTGGTTCGCGCCTCTGGCGCAAACGAATTGGAAGATGACAAATGTCCCATTGTCAAATTCTCAAACAATCTGACGGGACAAAACTTAGGAGACTAAAAATGCGTAAATCTATCTTGACTGCCGTTCTCGCTGCTGGCCTGACAACTGTTATGGTTACCGAAGCTTCCGCCCAGAACTGGGGCCCTTACAATGGTGGTCCTGGCTACTATAACAACGGCTACAACAACGGTTGGACCCCTTGGGGCGGCAACAACGGTTGGGGTGGCAACAACTGGACACCTTGGGGCGGCAACAACGGCTGGAACAATGGTT
>JALWOO010000740.1 GCA_027083485.1 Amylibacter sp.
CGCGATTTATTTCACCTTGATGTTTGAAGGCCTGAAAACAGCCGCGCCGGTTTCAGGGGCGGCGGTTTTTACGCTAACGCCGGTTATATCTGCCTTGTTCGGCTATTGGTTGTTGCGGCAGGTGACGACGCTCTGGATGGCGTTTGCCTTGTTGATCGGGGCATTTGGGGCGCTTTGGGTGATTTTTCAGGGGGATTTCGGGGCCTTCCGCCGCTTCGAGGTCGGCCGTGGGGAGCTGATTTATTTTATCGGCTGCGTGGCGCATGCGCTTTATACGCCGATGGTGCGCAAGCTGAATCGCGGTGTGCCGGTGACGGTGTTTACCTTTGGCATGATTTTTGCCGGCTGGTTGATCCTGACAGTGATCAGCGGGCCGACATTATTGGCGACCCCATGGAGCAGCCTGCCTTTGATTTTCTGGGTGGGGTTGCTCTATGTGTCGGTCTGCGCCAGTGCGATGACGTTTTTCCTGTTGCAGTTTGCGGCGATGCGATTGCCGGCGGCGAATGTGATGGCCTATACCTATCTGACGCCGTCATGGGTGATCCTGTGGGAAATGGCGCTGGGGCATGCGCCGCCGCCATGGATTATTCTGGTGGGGGTCGGGGCAACCTTTCTGGCGTTGATAATGCTGTTGCGCCCCCAGCCAGCGCGGCCGCATCAGGGAAATAGCGGGCCATAAACCTTGTAATGGAGCGCCTCCAGCACAACGGCATTGGTGTTGAGGGTCAGGGCCTTGTTTGGCGAGCCGTCTTTTTCAAATAACCCCGCATACCACCCGCGTCTTGATTGCAGGTGTTTGACCGACTGCAGCAACAATTCGGTATAGTCATCGCGCATCAAGGCCCACCACCCAAAGCTGGCCTTGGTTGACAGCCCCCGTTTACCGGAGACATCCTTGCGCCGGGCGGTGACGGTGACGAAAGGCGTGTAATCCATGAGCAGTGCGTTATAGGCGAAATAGGGTTTGCCGCGAATGTGGTCTTCGCTCAGCGCGGTCAAGACGCCGGTTTCGCGATACCGGAATTTTTGCGCCTGATACACGGCTGTTGCCACAAGATACGCGTCCTTGCGCCAGCCAAATTCAAGCGCTTCCAGCATGAAAGGTTCCGATGTGGTGATAGAGGAAACGCCGTGGGAATCCGCCGTGCGGATGTCGCCGGGGAGAATGATTGATCTGTACTGCTGAATCCGCAAAATGGGCTGATATTGTTTGGCAAGTTTCACCGGCAAGCCAATCAGCACTCCGATTCTACCGGCGTATTGTTCATACCCGATGCGTCCTTCCTGAACCAAATGGTCATAGGCCTGCCCGCGTATGGCAATGCCCTGAAACCTGCCTTTGTGGGTCAGTAAGTGCAACTGCCAAAGGTTAAGGAGGCGCTGTGCCTGTGGTTGGTATTCCGGGAAGGTGCGGGTTGCAATCAACATGCCGCTTATCAGGCGCATGATGTCCAGCGCCGACCAGCCGAGGCCGGCTTTGGCTGGCTTGTTGGCGTAATCGGTCATTGCCAGGGTGGCGGTGTTGTAAACCTTGTTGGGCAGCTTTCCTTGATACAAAGGTAGGCGCGCCAGTGAGGCCAACAATCGCGACAGGCGTTTGGTGGCCTCTGAATGCGAAATAATCCCGAGTTTATAGGCCGCCGTAAGCGCCATAAAATACCCGCCTTCGTCCCAAAGCGTGGTTGATTTGAAATTGTTTACCGAGGCGACCAATCCGGTTTTCGGGTCTTCGTTGACCACGAAATAAGCCCATGCGGTGCGGGCAAACTGAAATTCCTCCGCTGTGAGCGGTGATTCCGGGTGGGAGGGATACTCCGCAGCGAAAGCGGTAACAGCAGACAGGTATACCCCGACAAGGACAGCCAGCAGCCGTTGAAAGTGATCTGTTATGCGCAAAAAAACCGTCCTGCCGTTCTGTTTGCCCCTGTCTATCGGCAAATAACGGCGAAAAAGTTAATCACGGGGCGTTTCCAGCGTTTCGGCTACAAATTTTTCGAAATGCTCCAGGTTGACCACTTCGTATTGGCCAAAACTCTCCATCCAGACGGAAGCCTCTTTCAGGGCCTCGGGGGCGAGCTTGCACCATTTTACCCGACCGCGTTTTTCCTGTTCGATAAGGCCAGCGCGGCTGAGGATTTGCAAATGTTTGGAAATCGCTGCCAGAGACATGGCAAAAGGTTCGGCAACATCTGTGACCGCCATATCGTCCTCAAGCAACATCGTCAGGATGGCACGGCGAGTCGGATCCGCAAGTGCGGAGAAGGTAAGATCCAGAGCATTGTTCATAATGAACAGGTAGCGGTTGCATGGGGGGCAGGTCAACGGTGGCTATGCGGTAGGGGTTTGATTTGGATCAAACGAATGCGACCCTTTTACTCGGAAATTCATAATTTTCTTGCCTATCGGGGAAAAACCTTTATCGCATACGGAACCAAAAACTTCAGAGATCGTCGAGCATGAATGATATGTCCGGGGCCGTAAGCGCCACACCTTCGCCACTTGCCGAAGTAAAAGAGTCTGATCTATCCGCCCGAGATTGGGTGCGGGTACTGGCGAAATACCGTGAACCGAATACAAAGCGCAGCTTGTGGGAACTGGCCGTAACTGCCGTACCACTGGTTATCTTGTTTGTGGCGGCACGTTTGGTTTTGCCAATCAGCATTTGGTTGACCATTGCCTTATGTGTTATCGCGGCGGGCTTTTTGGTGCGGCTTTTTATTATTCAGCATGATTGCGGGCATGCGTCCATGTTTAAATCACGCGCGGTCAATGACTGGGTGGGGCGGTTGCTCGGGGTTGTGACCCTGACCCCCTATGACATTTGGAAGCGTAGCCATGCGATCCACCACTCTGCGGCGGGGAACCTCGATAAACGTGGCGTTGGCGATATCTATACAATGACAGTTCGTGAATACCTCGAAAGCCCCACCTGGCGGCGTTGGTGGTACCGGATTTACCGCCACCCGATTACCCTGTTTATGTTTGGTCCAGTGCTTATTTTCGGCCTGTTCAACCGTTTTCCGGTTGGCTCGCTGACCGGAAAACTATTCTGGCTCAGTTCCATGGGCACAAATGTTGCTCTGGTTTTATTCTCGGCACTGATGATGTGGATTATGGGCTGGTGGCAGTTTACCCTGATTTTCGGCTTGATCAGCTTTGGCGGTGCGGCGATCGGCATGTGGCTGTTTTATGTGCAGCATCAGTTTGAAGGTGTCGAATGGGACGAAAACGAAGAATGGGATCTACATGATTCGGCCCTGTTTGGCAGTTCCTTTTATGACCTGCCAACACCGCTGCGCTGGATTTCCGGCAACATCGGCATTCACCATGTCCATCATCTCTATAGCCGGATCCCGTTTTACCGGCTGACAGAGGTGCTTAGAGATCACCCTGTGCTCAAGAATATCCGGCGTATGACCTTCAGAGAGAGCCTGCGTTGTGTACGGCTGCACCTGTGGGACGAGAATGAACGCCGTATGATCGGGTTTTCCGACCTGCGTGCCTGATCCCGAATAGTATGGCCTTTGCCTTTGTTGGAGGAAGCTCCAAGAATAGAAAAGCCCCCGAAACGTTACAGCGTTTCGAGGGCTTTTCTTATTTGGAAGTGTCAATGTTTTGGGGCTACCATCTGCGGTATCGAAAGTAGCAACTTCAACACGTTGGAAGATGCTCTGCGCTTTTAATCCTTGCGGAAGTGGCTTTTCTCGCGTGGTTTACCGTGCCAGCCGGTTTTGCCCTTGTCACGGCCACCATCACGGCCTCCGCGGTCATCCCGTCCGCCACCACGCTCGTCACGTCCGCCGCGAAAAGAAGGGCGGCCACCACGGCTGTCGCCATCACGGGTTTCCCATTTTTTGACGAGGGCAGCTGCAAAGGTATCGCGAAAAATCACGCCTTCGTTGCACCAAACCAGAGAAACCTGATCCCCATCGACCGATTCAACGGCCATACGCGGAGAACCGCAAATCAGAGTGGCGAGATCGCCTGTTTTGAAACTGGCCATGGAAGAATCCTTTTTGAATGGCGCGGGTAGGACGTTTTCCTATAGGCAAACGTGGGAGAAAAGAAAAGGGCAGTTAGTAGTGTGACGGTGGAAAACCCAGATTTTCCATCGAAAGAATATCGGTTATGATCAGCGTGCATATGACAATCCAGACCACGGTCCCGACCAGAGTTACGATTTTCATGCGTTTTTTGATTTGCGGGTCGGCCGGTGCTGAAGAAGGTGTTCCCGGCACAACGTCGCCTGCCTCTTCCTGGCTTTTTAGCCGCAAGGGCAGAACCACAAACAGGGTCATGAACCAGACCACGGCATAAAGTACGATTGAAGCGCTAATAGTCATTCCTGTTCCCCTTAAACCTGCTCGAGTTCTACCAGTGTACCGGTAAAATCCTTTGGATGCAAAAACAGCACCGGTTTGCCATGGGCACCGATTTTCGGTTCGCCATTTCCCAACACGCGGGCACCGCTTTCAGCAAGGTGATCGCGCGCCGCAAGGATGTCTTCGACCTCATAGCAAATGTGATGAATGCCGCCGCTCGGGTTTTTATCCAGAAAGCCCTTGATCGGAGAGTCTTCCCCCAGAGGAAACAGCAGTTCGATTTTGGTGTTTGGCAGGTCGATAAACACGACAGTGACACCGTGGTCCGGTTCATCCTGAGGCGGGTTGACCTTGGCCCCCAACGTGTCGCGATACAGGCTTATGGCCGCGTCCAGGTCCGGTACGGCAATGGCCACATGATTCAAACGTCCGATCATATTCGGGATCTCCTTATCTTCAACGAAGGTATGGGCGGTGCGGGCCTGAAAAGCAATGTGACAATGGAGCGGAAGCATAAACTTTGCCACAATCTTGAATTTGTTAGGGGCTTGTTAGGATTGTTGGGGTCGAATGGTGCAAACGACTCATTTTACCTTGGGGGTACACATGGAGGGAATAGCCAGAAAAATAGAATCGGGACCATCGGGAAAACGCCCGCTTTTGGGAATGACAATCCTTTTGGTCGAAGACAGCCGCTATTGTTCGGAGGCTGTCCGGCTTATGTCGCAGCGTTCCGGTTCCCGATTGCGACGGGCCGATTCGTTACGGTCCGCACGGCGGCATTTGGCAATTTACCGACCGGATGTTGTGATGATTGACCTGGGATTACCGGATGGCTCCGGTGTGGATTTGATCCGCGAATTGTGTGGCGGTGGTCAACGTTCAATCGGCATTGTTGCGGTGAGCGGTGATGACGGCGGCTCTGCCCGCTCTAAGGCCATGGAAGCAGGGGCCAGCTGTTTTTTGGCCAAACCCTTGGTGGATCTAGCATGCTTTCAACAGGTGATTCGGACCCTTGTGTATCAGGATACCGCACCCAAACCCTTTGTGCCTCAAGTTGTGAATACTCGCTTGCAGCTGGACGGAAGGGCTTTTGTCGATGATCTCGGTCATGTGGGCCAGCAACTGGAGAAAGCCTTGCAGGGCAATGATCGAAGAGAACTGCGCTATCTGGCCCAATTTACCCGCTCTATCGCGCAGACAGCGCAGGACCATGAACTCATGGATAGCGCCTCCGCCTTTATGGCGCGATTGCGGGGTGGGCACGCATGGCATAAGGCCGGTGCGCAGGTTTTGGTGCAGGTACAGGATCGTTTGGTTGATACACCGGCAATTTGACTGGGCTGCGCCCACGAAAAACCGGACACAAAAAAACGACGGTGCCTGGGAGGAAAACACCGTCGTTCTTTAAACGGACAACAGGAAATGCGTTAACCTGCAGCCGAATGGGTATTTATGCGCCGTATACAGCTTCACGTGCGACAGATTTGATGTTGCCATAGTTCAGGCCCAGATCGGCCAGTTCCAGCCGGGACAGGGAGCGAAGCTCGGACACTGTCTTGCGGTACATATACAGTTTAACAGCGCGGTCTTTGAACTGTGCAAAAACGTTACTGAGGGAGTGGGTGTTCAATGCGATGTTTGTTGTGATGGAGGCCATGTGCCTATTCCTTATATCTCGTCGTTTTATTCTCTTGGGGGGGTATTTAGGGATTTAAAAATTTACCACCAGATCAGAAATGCTCATTGCCGTCATGCATTTGGTGCATGGCTAGAGTTCCAACCGGCGCATAAAAAAACGGCGAAGCAGATGCCTCGCCGTTTGGTTTCCATGGGCTGAAAAAGGGGGGGAATTCAGCCTTCAGGAATTCATTTTGCACACCCGTAAACGCAGGTGTGTGCAATGCGGTTTAATTCGCAACGTTCAAGGCCGAAATCGGCCAGCTCGCGTGTACTCATGCGCTGCATTTCCGCAAGGGTTTTGCGATAAAGGCGATATTGCCTGTAGCGTTGCCAGAGCATTTTCAGTTTGGCTGTTTCGGCTTGAAAAGCTGCCGAAATACCCGTGTGGTGTGTGTCACTCATCGACATGTTCATATATCCCAGGGAGGGTTCCATTTGTTGTTAGATTACTTAGGCCACCAGATCGGCGGGACCAGTCGCGTTTTCGTGATTGGATTTGCGGGGCGATCATTTGGGCGAAAAATGGCCGGAAAACAAAAAACGGCGGTGCAGGGGAGGACGCACCGCCGTTTTATCAGAGAAAGGTCGGCTCAGGGAGGGGAGCCGACCGCTCAATCTGCCAGCTTCGCTAAAATCAGCGTTGCCGTTGTTGAGGCTGAATATACATTTCCTTGCGATCCGCACCACTGACAGTTTCGCAAAACCGCTATGCAAAAAGCGCATGACTGGTGGCACTGGGCGAGGCGATTTGTCGTGTAATTTACTCTTGCTCTTTTCGGGTTCCACGTCACATTAGGGGCAAGCCTGAAAAGGGCACCAATTTTGTCAGGAAATCAGATATGAGCCTTGATCGTGAAACAGTTTTACAAGCACTGAGCGTCCTCAAGCTGCCCGACGGGCGCGATATTGTGGCGGCGGATATGGTGCGCGCCTTGACTATTGAGGACGGGGTCGTGCGTTTTGTGCTGGAAGTCGCCCCTGAAATTGGCAAGGCCATGGAGCCGGTACGCCAGGCGGCCGAAAAAATCGTGTCGGAGTTGCCCGGGGTGACATCCGCCTCGGTGATGCTGACCGCCCATTCCGCCGCCCCGCAAAAAGCCCCGCCACAGTTGAAAATCGGTGGCCATGGTAAACCGGCTCCGGATAACGCGCCGATTCCGGGTGTTGACCGGATTTTGGCCGTGGCTTCAGGCAAGGGCGGTGTGGGGAAATCCACAGTGGCCAGCAACCTTGCCGTAGCGCTGGCCCGTCAGGGGCGCAAGGTGGGGCTGCTGGACGCGGACATCTATGGCCCGTCGCAGCCGCGCATGATGGGTGTGAGCAAGCGCCCAGCCTCGCCGGATGGCAAGACGATCATTCCGCTGCAAAACCACGGCGTTACGATTATGTCTCTGGGGCTGATGCTCAAGGATGACGAGCCGGTGATTTGGCGTGGTCCCATGTTGATCGGGGCGCTGCAACAGATGCTGGGGCAGGTTCAGTGGGGCAAGCTGGACGTGCTGATCGTGGATCTGCCGCCCGGTACCGGTGATGTGCAGCTGACGCTGGCGCAAAAGGCCGATGTGACCGGTGCCGTGGTGGTGTCCACCCCGCAGGATGTGGCGTTGCTGGATGCGCGCAAGGCGCTGGCGATGTTCAAGAAAACAAATACGCCTGTGATCGGTATGATCGAGAACATGTCCTATTATGTGTGCCCGCAATGCGGGGATGAAGCGCATATCTTTGGTCACGGCGGGGCTGAGGAAGAAGCCGAGAAAGCCGGCTTGCCGTTCCTTGGGCAAATCCCGCTTAATCTGGATGTGCGTCTGGCCGGGGATAGCGGCACGCCGATTGCGGCTGCCGATGGGCCGATTTCCAAGGCCTATGCCGATATTGCTGCGAAACTGGTGGCACAAGGGCAGGCCTGATCAAAGGCGCGCCTGCCGGCGCACTCCCCCGAGCCGGGCCAAATGGCCCGGCAACTGGCATCAAGGGGCAGTGTTTTTATGAACTAGGCCGATTTCCCGAGGCTTTGGCCTTGACTCATAGGGTAAGCGGTGTAGAAGGCAATTTCAGAATTCGGGTTGCGGTCGCGGCCCATTGCAAGACAACGCGGGCAACCGCTGAGGAGATAACCAATGGCGAAGCCAACCACAGTTAAGATCCGCCTGAACTCGACAGCAGGCACCGGCCATTTTTATGTGGCCAAGAAGAATGCCCGTACCATGACCGAAAAAATGGTCAAAAACAAATATGACCCGGTTGTGCGCAAACACGTCGAGTACAAAGAAGGCAAGATCAAGTAGGATCGCCTTTCGTTACCGATTTGAAAGCCGCGACTTGTTCGCGGCTTTTGTCGTTTTAGATAATCAGGCCAATTGTCAGGGCAACAATCGCTATGCTTTGGGCGATGAGCGTAAAGAGCATGCCATAAAAACGCAGCCGGAAATTGGTGCCGTGGATGGTGAAATAGATGCCATGCATCACGCGCCCAACAATCAGGACCACAGCGATAACGAGCGGCACCAGGCCGGGTATGACGTATTCGGTCAACCCGAGCAGAATCAGTGAAATGGGGATTTGTTCGGCAGCGTTTGCCTGACCGCGAATTTTCTTGTTCATCACATGATCGCCCCCGTCCCCGAGCACAATGTGATCCTTGCGCCGCACGCCGATGACCCGAAAGGTCAGCCATTGAAAGAGTACCGCCAAAACAACGGTGCTCCACGCGGTAACTGGGAATAGAAAATCTGGCATTTTGGCCCCCTGAAGTGTTTCTTAATGATAGGGCGGGAGACCACAAAGAAAAGGCCGGAACACAATGTCCGGCCTTTTGTAACGGTATGACGTCGCGTTTAGTCGCGGTTGCCGAACAGTTGCAACAACATGATGAACATGTTGATGAAGTCCAGATACAGGCTCAATGCGCCCAGAATTGCAGCTTTGCCCATGAAATCCTGTTGGCCGGATTGGGCCAGTTGCAGATACAGCACTTTGATTTTCTGGGTATCATAGGCGGTGAGTCCGGCAAAGATCAGCACACCGATCGCCGAAACAGCATACATCAGGGCCGGTGATTGTAACCACCAGTTCACCAAGGATGCCACGATCAACCCGACAACGCCCATCATCAAGAAGGCACCCATCGCGCTCAGATCGCGTTTGGTGGTGTAGCCGTAAAAGCTCAGCGAAGCAAAAGCGATGGCAGTAATCAGGAAGATCTGTACGATCGAATAGCCGGTGTAGATCAGGAAGATCGAGCTAAGCGAAACGCCCATTACGGCGGCAAAGGCGTAAAACACCAATTGCGCGGCGGGGGTGGACAGTTTGTTAATGCCGGCGCTCAGGCCGAAAACAAAGGCCAAAGGCGCAAACATCACAACGTATTTCAACGGTGAGAAATACAAAGCACTGCCCAAACCGGTGAGCAATTTGCCATTGCCCATTTGTGCCACGGCCTGTGCGGGATCCGTTGTAACAGCCAAGCCGGCAATCGCCCAGGCGGCAAGAGCGGTAATCAGCATGCCGACGGACATAGTGCCGTAGACCTTGTTCATATGTGCACGCAGGCCAGCGTCGATGTCAGCAGCATGGACACCCGCGCTAGCGCGACGGATTGTCTGTGGTTCAGCCATTAAAAAAGTCTCCTTCAAAGGGTTTGTTTAACATTGCAAGCATTAGCAATGTGGTCCTTAGTGAATATTGGGTAGGTTGGCCACTTTTTCAAGGAAATAACATAAAAAAATACCATCGAATGTTTGACTATTCGATGGTATTTTATCTTTATGGCTGCGATTAGCTGCGCCAGTTTTTTGGGGCGTCCCAAGCCAGGCGTCTGGCTTCTGCGCGGGCTTGTGCCCTGGTGATCCCCATGTCGCAGAGCGCGTTGGCATCCAGGCGCGCCAGTTGGCGGCGCTGTCTGGCGAGACGGATGCCATTGGTCAGGTGAGTTAGTAGTGAAACCGGACGCGCATTTATGGTCCGGGCTTGTGCTGTTGTCTTGATCATTGCGTTTCCTTTCTGTTTTGTGATGCGTGTCTTGTGTTGCATCAAATTTCTTGATGTCTGTGTCGCATAGACGTATACATTTTAAAAACGAATGATTGTTATTCGACACATCAAGGAAATTGATATGATTAGAAACCTGGATCTAACAGCATTGCGATCCTTTGTGACAGTGGCAGAAACCGGAGGGGTGACGCGCGCTGCCGGTCAATTGCATTTAACACAGTCGGCCGTGTCTATGCAGCTGAAAAGGCTCGAAGAATCTCTTGATCAAAGCTTGCTTGACCGCTCGGGGCGCGGCATTGCCCTGACCGCACAAGGGGAGCTTTTGCTGAGCTATGGCCGCCGTTTGCTGGCTTTGAATGACGAAGTCTGGCGGCGCATGACAAATCAGGCCTATGAAGGCGAGCTGGTTTTCGGGGTGCCTCATGACATTGTTTACCCTCATATACCCGGTGTTCTGAAAAAATTCACGGCGGCTTATCCGCGGGTAAAAATCAATCTGGTTTCGTCTTTTACCAATGATCTCAAGCGGTTATTTGCGGCGGGGGAGGCGGACCTTATTCTGACAACTGAAAACCGGCCTCAAGCAGGGGCGATTCGTTTGGCAGAGGTGGATTTTGTCTGGATGGGGGCACCAAACGGCACTGCGTGGAAATCACGCCCGCTGCGGCTGGCATATGAGAAAAAATGCATATTTCGACCGATTGCACAAAAAGCGCTGGATGAGGCCGGCATCCCTTGGGAAATGGCCGTTGAATCCGATTCGGCCATGACGGTGGAGGCCAGCCTGAGCGCGGATATGGCAGTGCATGCCTGTTTGCGCGGCACGCTGCGCTATCTGGAAGAAATCGACCACCGCGGGACTTTGCCGGTGATGCCGCCGATGCAGATCAATATGATGGTCACACCGCAGGCAAACGCGCCCTTGGCGCAGGACCTCGCGGAAATGGTGCGGACGGCCTATCTGGCAGACAGGTCATCCGCAAGTAGTGAAACAGCTTTAAGCCGCAGTGCGTGATTCCAGAACCTCGCCCACACGTTGCTGGGCGCTGGTTTCGTCGATGCCTTCGACAGCGGCAACTTCGCGGGTCATGCGTTCAAGCGCGGCTTCATAGAGCTGGCGTTCGGAATAGGATTGTTCGCGCTGATCATCGGTGCGGTGCAGGTCGCGGACCACTTCGGCAATGAAGATCAGGTCGCCAGAGTTGATTTTCTGTTCATATTCCTGTGCCCGACGGGACCACATGGCGCGTTTAACACGTGCGCGGCCCTTTAGCGTTTTCAGGGCCTTTGCAACCACATCCGGGCTGGACAGCCCGCGCATGCCAACAGATTCGACCTTGGCTGTTGGAACGCGCAGGGTCATTTTGTCTTTTTCAAAGGCAATCACAAACAATTCCATATGGGTGCCGGCGATTTCCTGATCTTCGATGGAAACCACTTTGCCCACCCCGTGCGAGGGATACACCACGTAATCACCCGGGTTGAAAGCTGCGTTTTTCTTTGATTTTGCCATTGCGTATCTTTTCCTTAGTTCATCAACCGATGCCAAACAAAAATAAACCACACCCTTGCAGGGATTATCCTGCAAACGGTTGGTTTCGGTTTGAATGGCTGTGCGGGATCCATAGCACCACGCGAATACGGCCTGTTAGAAGGCCAGTATATCACATTTTCAGGTCACTTCCCATACCCGTCAACATTCTGTAATAAAACGCTTTTCCGGATATGTGTCGCGAATCAGTCTTAGCCGCCTTCGCCCGGATTCGGGGAGAAAAACTTCTCAAGCTTGTTTTCTACGCCGTCATATTTGTCGGCATCCGGCAGGGGGTCTTTCTTGGAAATAATGACCGGCCATTTTTCCGCATACTCGCGGTTGAACTCCACCCATTTTTCCATATCCGGTTCGGTATCCGGACGGATGGCATCAACGGGGCATTCAGGTTCGCAGACGCCACAATCAATGCATTCATCGGGGTGGATCACCAGCGTATTTTCGCCTTCATAAAAACAATCCACCGGGCAAACTTCTACGCAATCGGTGTGTTTGCAAGCGATACAGTTATCAATAACGATGTAAGTCATGGTGTTTCGTCCTGATTTGGGCGGTTGGTGTTGCGTCCCCTTCCCGTTCTAATATGGCGCGTTGCCGGATCATGCAAGCCCGTCCCTGTCAAAAGAACGTTGGGCGCGACGATCTTTCTTTGTCGGGCGTCCCTTTCCGTCAAAACGCGGATTGGGGGGGATGTATTCTTTTTTCTCTGGTGGGGAAAGGTCTTCATAGAGCGCCTGGGCCTCGGGGGCGGGGCCACGTCGCAGGCCAATCGCGACGATTTTTATGACACGGATATCACGGGCCTGAGGGAATGTCAGCACATCTCCCGGTCGTACAGACACCGCCGGTTTGGCGATGCGGTCCTCATTCAGGCGCAAATGCCCCCCTTTGATCAGCGAGGCGCAGAGCGCGCGCGTTTTAAAGAAACGTGCGTGCCAGAGCCATTTATCGACGCGGATGCTTGGGGGGGCTTCGCTCAAATCAGTTTTTGCCTTTCAGGGCCATCAGCGCGGCAAAGGGGTTGTCCGGATCAATCGGTTTGTCCTTTTGCGGCGGGCGTTTGCCTTGCGGTTTACCC